>CAYOXG010000001.1:0-17484 GCA_964407885.1 uncultured Candidatus Saccharibacteria bacterium
TCGGCGGGGCGGGCTACAAGGTCTCCGGCGGTCTGCACGGCGTCGGGGTATCGGTAGTTAACGCCTTGTCCGATTATCTGCGGGCCGAGGTGACCCGGGACGGCAAGACCTACGCCCAAGAGTACAAGCAGGGCCGGGCCACCGGTCCGGTCAAGGTTGTGGATCAAAAAGCCACCGGTCACGGTACGACCGTCATCTTCCACCCCGACGAGGACATCTTTGGCGAGGTGGTGGCGGAAGGATTCTCGTGGAAGACGGTGGTGGAGCATCTCAAGCAACAGGCCTACCTGACCAAAGGAGTGAAGGCCAAGGTCACCGACGAGCGCACCGGCGAGTCCCAGTTGTTCTATTTTGAGGGCGGAGTGCAGGCCTATGTCAGCGATCTCAATAAAAATAAAACCCCGCTGTTCGAGCCGCCGTTCTATGTGGACAAAGAGCGAGATGGGGTGCGAGTGGAGATCGGTCTGCAGTACACCGAGGACTTCAACGAGAACCTGAAGGCCTTCGCCAACAATATTTTTAATCTCGAGGGCGGGATGCATGTAGTGGGATTTAGGGCCGCGCTGACTCGGACACTGAACAGCTACGGCAAGAAGATCGGGATGGTCAAAGACGCCAAGGACGCTCTGACCGGCGATGATGTCAGAGAGGGCTTGACCGCTGTCATTTCGGTCAAGCTGGCTAACCCGCAGTTCGAGGGGCAGACCAAGGCCAAACTCGGCAACCCGGAGGTGCGGACGGCGGTGGAGTCGGTCTTCAACGACTACTTTGGGAACTTTCTGGAAGAGCATCCCAGCGACGCGCGGAGGATGATCGGCAAGACGATGTTGGCGGCTAAAGCCCGCTTGGCCGCTCGGGCGGCGCGCGAGACGGTCATCCGCAAAGGTGCCTTAGAAGGAATGACCCTGCCGGGAAAACTAGCCGATTGTACCGAAAAGGACCCAGTTAGAAGCGAACTATATATCGTAGAGGGGGACTCGGCTGGTGGTTCGGCTAAAAGCGGGCGGTCGAGAGAATTCCAGGCCATTCTGCCCCTGCGCGGAAAAATTCTGAATGTGGAGAGGGCGCGGCTGGACAAGATGTTGTCCAACAACGAGGTTAAGGCGCTGATCATCGCCTTGGGTGCTGGCATCGCCGATCAATTCGACATTGAAAAGATCCGCTATCACCGCGTCATCATTATGACGGATGCCGATGTGGACGGCGCGCACATCCGCACGCTCCTGCTGACATTTTTCTATCGGTATATGCGAGCGGTCATCGATCGGGGCTATCTCTATATCGCCCAGCCGCCGTTGTATCAAGTCCGGCTTGGCAAGGAGACAAGATGGGCCTATAGCGACGAGGAAAAAGACAAATTCGTCGCCGAGCTGACCGCTTCGGCTAAAGGCAAGAAAGAGAAGGAGCCAGTCGTTGCGGCCGAGGTCCCGGCCGAGGAAGATGAAGGCGAGAACAAGGTCGCTCCGCAGGAGACGACTGGCCGGACGCCGAATATTCAGCGCTACAAGGGTCTGGGTGAGATGAACGCCGAACAGCTCTGGGGCACCACCATGGACCCGGCCCACCGCACCCTTCTGCAGGTGACCATCGAGGACGGCGAAGCGGCTGATGAGGTCTTCTCAACTCTGATGGGGGACGAGGTCGCCCCGCGCAAACGCTTCATCCAGACCCACGCGAAGCAGGTGCGAAACTTGGACATATAATATAATTCGAGGGGTCAGCAGGTTCCTTGAGAGGATTTTGTAGTAAGATAAAAAAGTGCGTGTCTCATGGGGGTGGGACATACAACGACAAGGGTGTCGCTTTTGCCTTTGAATAAAGTTGTAGTTGTATGAGTAGTCCGCTGTTTTGGCTTACCATTGATCTGAAAGCAATTGATCACAACATCAAGCAGATTAAAGGACTGCTGAAGTTGGGGACTAAAATTATTGCGGTAGTAAAGTCCAACGCCTACGGGCATGGGCTGTTTGAGGTGGCTCGCCAAGCGCTGCGCTCCGGGGTCAGCCATCTGGGGGTGGTGTCGGCGATGGAGGCGTTGGAACTGCGGCGGCGGGGGATTCTGCATCCGATCGTGGTGCTGGGAGCGGTTAGTAAAGATGACATTTCTCAACTCATCAAACAAAAGATTACTATGTCGATTTACAGTGCCGAATCCTATCGGGCGATCAGCCGGGCGGCCTACATTTTGAATAAGAAGGCCGCCGTTCATCTTAAACTAGATACCGGCATCAATCGGCTGGGATTGGCCACGCCGGACGAGGTGGTCAAGATAGCCAAGGCCATTCGCGAGCGGCCGCGCTACGTGGAGTTGGAAGGATTTTATTCGCATCTGGCCAGCGTGGAGGAACTGAATCAAAGTTATACCAACGATCAGATCAGAATATTTGAGCGGGCGATCAAAAAATTAGAGGATGCTGGCATCAAGCCACCGTTGGTGTCGCTGGCCGCTTCCGCCGCCGCCATTATGCTGCCGGATGCCCGATTCAATTGTGTTAGGATAGGCATAGCGATGTATGGTCTCTGGCCATCGCGGGGGGTGGAACTTTGGTGTAAAAGGAGCAAGAAGACGCGGGGATTTAAGTTGCGTCCCGCGCTTACGTATAAGACCCGACTGGCGCATGTCAGGCGAGTTAAGGCGGGAGCGTACATCGGCTACGGCAGTTCATTCCAAGCCCCCTCCGCTATGACCGTTGGCGTTATCCCGGTCGGTTACGCTGAAGGGTTGCCTCGGTCATTAAGCAATATGGGGTTTGCTCTCCTCAAGGGCGCGGTGGTGCCGATAGTCGGACGAGTATGTATGAATATGACGATCTTGGACATCTCCCGCCGGCCGCGGGCCAAGACAGGAGACGAGGTGGTCCTCCTCGGCAAAAGTAAAAATAAAGAGATCACCGCTACCGATATCGCCGATTGGGCTGGGACCATCAACTACGAAATAGTGACGCGCCTGCCGGAACATATTGAGAGAATATACAGGTAGACGAATGGACAAATAGACGGATAGACCCATCGATTAGTCCATAAGTCCATCAGACCATTAGTCAATTAGTGGACAAAACTATCAAATTTATCTTTGTGACGGGAGGGGTGCTGTCCGGGTTGGGCAAAGGCATCGCCGCGGCCTCTATCGGCAACATCTTAAAGGCCCGCGGGTATAAGATCTTCATGCAAAAACTTGACCAGTACATTAACTACGACGCGGGGACCTTGAATCCCGGTGAGCATGGCGAAGTGTTCGTCACCGCCGACGGCGCCGAGACCGACCTCGACCTCGGCCACTATGAACGCTTTACTGATGAAAATCTGACTCAGGACTCATCAATTATGACCGGCCGGGTCTACTCGGATGTCATCAGCCGAGAGAGAAGGGGAGATTTCTTGGGTAAAACGGTGCAGGTTATCCCCCATCTGACCGATGAAGTCAAGGATCTGATCCTAAACGGCGCCCAAAAAGTTGGCGCGGATATTGCCGTGGTCGAAGTTGGCGGAACGGTAGGGGACTACGAAGGGTTTCATTATTTGGAGGCCATCCGTCAGATGCGTAACGAACTGGGACAAGACAATGTGATGTGCTGCCACACGGTCTTCCTGCCGTATTTGGGCGTGACCAAAGAGGTCAAAACTCGTCCCGCCCAGTACAGCATCCGCGATCTGCAGGGCCTTGGTATCGCTCCGGATGCTGTCTTCTGCCGATCCGATCATCCCATCCCTCGCTCTGGCTTGGACAAGATCGCCCGGGCGGCCAACCTGCCGGTCAAGACCATCGTGCCACTGGAGACCGCTGATACCGTCTACGAGGTGCCGCTGACTTTGGAGAACTACGGCTTGGGCGAGGTCATCGAAGCCAAACTAAAACTGACGCCCCAGTCCCCTAACTTGTCCGAATGGAAGGAACTGGTCGGTAAGGTCAAGTCCGATAAACGCCAGATCAATATCGGCATCGTGGCCAAGTACACCACCATGGAGGATACCTACATCTGTGTATTCGAGGCCCTGCGGGCGGCGGGCTGGTATCACAATGTGGATGTGAAGCTGCACTGGATCGATGCCGAAGAACTAGGTAGTCCTAACGCTAATGTCGGCGAGACCATGCGCGGGTGCGACGGGTACGTCGTGCCGGGCGGGTTCGGTATTCGCGGGATTGAGGGCAAGATCAAGGCCGCCCAGTACGCCCGCGAGAATCAGATTCCCTACCTCGGGCTGTGTTTGGGCATGCAGATCGCTGTTATCGAGTTCGCCCGCAATGTGCTGGGCTGGGCCGATGCCCACAGCACCGAATTCGACGAAGCTACCACCCATCCGGTCATCCACATTATGGAGTACCAAAAGACCATCATTAATAAGGGCGGGACGATGCGGCTGGGCGCTTACCCGGCCGAACTGAAAAAAGGCAGCCGAGCCTACGACGCTTACAAGAAAAGTCCTATCTCCGAGCGCCACCGCCACCGGTATGAATTCAACAACCAGTATCGCAAAGATATGGGGAAACAGGGTATGGTCCTGTCCGGTGTCTCGCCCAGTAACGAGCTGGTAGAGATCATCGAACTGAAAAATCACCCGTGGTTTGTGGGAGTTCAGTTCCACCCAGAATTTAAATCGCGGCCGCATCGGCCGCATCCCCTCTTCCGTGAATTTATTGGCGCCGTCTTGCGCGAGGGCTCACTTTTGTCGGGCTTGGAGCGCAGCGAGCGCCCCGTTGCCTCTCTGTCTTAAAGGTGGAGGTGAGAGCAGGCAGCTATAAATCTTATAACAGGGAGAGGGAGCAGCGAACTTGTCCGTCAGCTGACGGATGAGCTTTTGCTTGTGAGCGTCGAAGGGGGAACCCACTGGTGCCCCTCGAGTTGTTATACCACACTGACAAAGGTAGTGGTGGCCGTTTTGCGACCGTCTTTTTGTACCCGCCTGACCTTAAAGTTCACCTTCCCCGCCCTCATCGCAAAGATAGTGTGGTCTTTACCCATTTGGGTGTTATCCCCAGCCCGATACTTCTGCCCGCGCTGGCGGATGATAATATCGCCGGTCTTAGCCGACTGATTACCGTAGATCTTGACCCCGAGCATCTTCGGCTTGGAGTCGCGCAGATTTTTAGCCGTACCAGCGGCCTTAACATGAGCCATAGAAAATAGAGGTTAGGGGTTAGCGGCCCGGGGCTAGAAAAATCAGCACCAGCCATCAGCTACCCGACCAGATTAGCGTATCTGGGAGATCGGGTCAAGTGGGCATCTCCTTCGGCGGGGAAGGGAATACCGCCAAAACTCACGGCCGGGAACAGTGGCAGTACGTCAAGTTACAACGGCCGTTGCAACTCGACGTATGTGGCAGATCTTATCCACTTCCAGTCAAGAAGAGCCCCCGGTCCGCCGACTGGCGGAAACTGGGGGCAAGTTCATCTCCCAAGGTGCGTTTAACCATGTACATACTTCCCGACAGGAATAAAAAAGTTAGGATTTTTAAGCTACAACAGAGTCAAACTATTTTTTCTCGAACACAAAGATCTCACGAATGACCCAAGCATCCGGCCGGGCGTATAGTAAACTGCCTCGATGGCTAGCTAGCGCTTCTTTTTTGGCCTCCTCAACCGGCAAGAACTGCTTGCGGATATAACCCAGCTTTTCAATGTCGTCCAAGATATTCAAATACAACAGACCCTCATTGGTCTTGATCACCGGAAAGACGATACCCACCCGTCGGATCTTACCGAAATTCTTTTTCAAATTAGCAAAAAATCCCAAATACAATTTCTCCAGTTCGGTGGAGATGGTGCGGGCGTTATGGATCAGTACCGGACCTCGTTGGGGCGGCCCGAGGTAGGGTTCGGTAGCCACGAAGGTATTGGTTTGATTGGCTTTCTCCCAGCGTGAGCGAGTGGCGTCCGCTATCCGCGCCCGGCCGGTAATGGAGGTCTTCCTGATCTTTTCTTTGCCCAATTTGGGTGCGGCGGCATTGTAGGTTTTTATCAGCCAATCCAGATTGTCCAGCGTGTCCTCCACTGCGTCTTCTTCGATGTCGGCGCCCAAGATATCCAAACCCAACAGTAAGGCCTCCTGTAATAGTACCCCACTACCGCAGAATGGGTCGAATACCTGCGTCTGGCCGGCATCCCGCGACAGGTTCAGGATGATCTGGGCCAGTTTGGGCGGGAGCATTCCGGACTTGGGGTTCGGACTGGGTTTCTCCATATCCCGCTGGGCGTAACTGCGGAAGTCCTGCACCGTCCGGGTGCGCCCGACCAGAAAACTTTTTTCCTGTTTGATGATAACTATCTCGGCCCCGGTCTCGACCAGCTTGTTGTTGGCTACCATCACTGACGAAAGTTCGAAGTTCTTTTCGTCCACATAGCGAATGCTGTACTGGTCTTTGAATCGTCGCTTGAGTTGATAGGCGAAGTTTCGCAGCCAGTTGATCTCGGCGTAGACCAGCGATTTAGTGGTATAGACCGAGATGCCAAAATTGATCTTGCTCTTGGTCTGGGCGAAGTAGTTAGTCAGCAGATTTTCACGGGTCAAAAGCTTATCGAGCTGGAAGATGGTTCCCCGATACTCGTCAACAACCTCGATGATCTTAATGGTGCCGCCCAGCAGGTCCTGTAGTTTTTTGAGCTTGGCGTCACTGACTTTTAACTGGATTATCAATATCTCCGTCAGACGCTCGTAGGAGCCATGCGGTATACGTTCCACGGATAGGATGTTCAGGATCTCCAGGAAGCTGATGAGGGGATGAGATCCCAGCAGGAAAGCGTATTTTTTCATCCTGGGGGCTTAAAATAACAGACCCAGTATATCTTTTTCCCGGTTCCCCTGCAAACGGTCATCAGGTAGAATAAAACTGTGGCAAAAACGATTCCACAGCTCATTCAAGCCGAAGCCAAACGCCAGCAGGAAACTCTGTCGCTGATCGCCTCGGAGAATCTGGCCCCCAAAGAGATCCGCGAGGCGGCGGGGTCGGTGTTGATGAACAAATACTCCGAGGGCTATCCGGGCAAACGCTACTATGGCGGGAACGAAGTCGTGGACCAGATCGAGACAGCAGCCCAGACAGCGGCCAAAAAGCTTTTCCGGGCCGAGCACGCCAACGTCCAGTCCTACTCGGGCAGCCCCGCCAACATCGCCGTTTACACGGCGCTACTGAAGTTCGGCGATATAGTGATGGGGATGAGCTTGCCGCACGGCGGTCATCTGACCCACGGCCATAAGGTTAACTTTTCCGGCAAAGCGTACAAATTCATTCAGTACGGCGTCGATCCCGAAACCGGCCTCTTGAACTACGACGAGATCGGAACTCAAGCCAAGATCTTTAAACCCAAACTGATCGTCTGCGGCGCCACCGCCTATCCGCGAGGGATCGATTTTGAACGGTTCGGGCAGATCGCCAAAAAGGTCGGTGCCTACTTGCTAGCCGACATCTCGCATATTGCGGGGTTAGTAGCCGGGGGTGTTCACCCCCAGCCCTTCCCACACGCCGATATCGTCACCACCACTACCCACAAAACCTTGCGGGGGCCTAGGGGAGCGATCATTATGTGCAAAAAGTCGTTAGCCGAAGCCATCGACAAAGCCGTCTTCCCCGGTCTGCAGGGCGGCCCGCACGATAACATCACCGCTGCCAAAGCCATCTGTTTGCAGAACGCCGCTAAGCCGGAGTTCAAGCGCTATGCCCAACAAGTGGTGGACAACGCCCGGGCGCTGGCGACCGGTTTACAAAAACTGGGATTTAACATCGTCACCGGTGGTACCGATACTCATTTAGTGCTTGTGGATCTGACCAATAAAGGCATCACTGGACTGAAGGCGGAGCGAGCATTGGAGAAGGTTGGTATCATTACCAACAAGAATATGGTGCCCGGTGATCTTCGCAGTCCTTTCGACCCGTCAGGTCTGCGGTTGGGTACGGCTGGACTCACCAGCCGGGGGATGGGGGAGCGGGAGATGCAAGACATCGCCATGATGATGGCTAAGGTAGTGGACAAACCCGCCAGTTCGGCAGTATCATCGGCGGTGAAAAAGGAAGTCGCCATCCTGACAAAAAAGTTTGCTATTAAATAGAATTAACAAATTGTGGTAGATTTACCCCGTATGATTTTCGGGGCTCGGTGGCGGAACTGGTATACGCGCACGACTCAAAATCGTGTATCCGCAAGGATGTGTGGGTTCGACTCCCACCCGAGCCACCAAAATATTAAATGGATTATTATTCCCAACCACAGTACCCCGACCCGTCTCCATCACCCCGTCCTCGCGGGCGGTTTTGGAAAAAGCTACTCAAGTTCCTAGGCCTCCTTGCGTTTTTCTTTATCATTTTGACTCTGATCGTGATGGGACCGGCCATCTATACCCAGTTAGGATATTATTTCACCGCGCCACAAGATAACTACTCGCAGAAGTACGAACTGCCGGTCTCGGTCACCGATGACCTATCCGCCATTCAGGATGTGGCCGACCTCTTGGACCAGCGTGAGGTGGTTTCCGCGCAGGATACCATTCTCATCCCCAAGCTCAACCTCGACGCACCATTGGTCTACCCCACCGAGTCGACTAATGATGCCATCCTGACCGCCATCAAAGCCGGCGTCGCTCACTATCCCAATACCGCTCTGCCCGGTCGGGTCGGGAACGTATTTCTGACCGGGCACAGCTCGTACTACTGGTGGAACGGCGGCAAATACAACCAAGTTTTTGCTACGCTCGACAAACTGACCCCGGGCGATCTGGTCTATATCTACTATCAGGGCGGCAAGTATATCTATCGGGTGAGTCGGTCGTTTATCGTCAATCCCGATCAGGTGGATATTCTTAACCCCACCACTGGCCCCACGCTGAGCTTAATGACCTGCACGCCCATCGGTACCAGTTTAAGGCGGCTGGTGGTCACAGCCGATCTAGTCGGTCGTCCGCCGGTAGATGTGTCCGTCTTCGATCCGTTCCGACAGATACCAAAACTACCCACCATCTTGCCGGTTTAACTGCCGGAGGCGGGCTTGCCTACCGAAGGTAAGGTAGGGTTAACCATTGATCCGTCCTAGCCAATCCGGTAAAACCCCAAACACACCCTGATTAGCCGCTCGTAGAGTGAGTTCATTGAGAGTGCCATTCGCGAACAACCACACCCGGCGGGAGTCCGGTCCCAGCAGCAGAGTGGAACGGGCGGATGAGGCAAGTTCATAGAGGTTGCTTAAGTCCGGATCGGCCGTCCAGAACTTTCCGGCGGTAGCAAGAAACACACTTTCGTTGCGTTTGCCGATAAGTTGGGGCGTGTCGGTGAACCGGCGTAGTTCGCGGGTAGTTTTTAGAACTACGTCGTAGGCTGATACCGTCCGGTTCTGCACGAACAATAACTGTTCGTTAAGATAGTCGTAGAGCGTGCCGTGAACATTGCTGGCTAATTTGGTCAGATGATGCGGCAAGGACCGATCAGTCGGGTCCGGTTCGGCTAACCATAAACCCTTGGTGGAGCGGTTGTCAGCCAGCAGCATGATCGCCTCATCCGGCGTGAGCATAATTTCATGGTGACTAGCCACCGGCACATTGCTGAAGATCGCTTCTGCCGGCCGGTCATCGAACAAATTGTTATCACGATAGAGAGTAAGTTGGCTCTGCTTGTCTCGAGCGATGTAGTAGACCTTGCCGTTAGCGTAAGTTACACCGGTGATCGACCTAGTGTAGAGACGGGTCTGGTTCAGATTCATATCAATGGCGTACAGGGAGCCACCAATGAAAGCCATCAGCCGATCCGCGTCTATCCAGAAGAGATTTTCAGTTGTCACTTGATTCAACGGCGCCCCGAACGACTGGCCCCGGTACCCGCCCGGTTCCATCACCACCAGCCAGCGTTTTGACCCGACCATCACGCCGAGGGCGATATGGTTGCCGTTGTCGTGCTTCTTGGCTAAATACAGGCCAGTGGCCTGGGTCAGGATAGTGGCGACATTAGTCGGTAGCTTATCTAACTCTAAGGGTGTATTCGGGTTGCCGACCTTAACGAACTGTTTATCGCCAGTCCACGCCCAGAGTTCGTCGCCGACGTGCAAGATCGCATTCACATTCTCGGCCACACTCATCGGTTGACGGTCGCTTAAAACCAAGTCAACATTGTGTTCCTCGGTGGCTTGATTGGATCGCACCTCCAAATCCTTTTCGTAGGGCAGGTAGCCATCCAAAGTCAGTTTGATGTGATAGGCACCGGGTAGCGCGTTGCGCAAAGTGAATGGAGTTTTGCGCGCTTGGGGGATGTCGTTCAAAACCACCGTTGCCCCGCTGGGCTTGGTGGTGATCGCTAACACTCCCGTTTCTTTCAGTGTCCAGGTTTTTAGATCCAGCCGGTAACCGGTGGCGTACACGACGGCGTAGGCCGCCGCGACCAAAAATACGACTACGGCCGCTACGTAAGCTAGCAAGGTCGGCCAGTTCTTTTGATAAGCCATATGAGCTATGATGAGGAGGGCGGCAAAAAGCGGGTCTGCGGGCGCAAAACCAAAGTCGGGATACCTGTTGGCATCGCTCTGATATGTCCGTTGCCCACCGGTTCCCATCATAATTTAACTGGTCAGCGAAGTAAACCTGTCCCGTTAGAAATCACCTAACGACACCCCTATCAACTTGATCTGACAAAAAATTATCTATGAAAACTTACACTGATATCACTAAACTATAGGGACGGAGGCGCTAGGCTGCCTATTTCTAACGGGATGAAAATCGGTATCGACGGCTCTAGTTTGATCAAACCCCAACCCACCGGCGTGGAGGCGGTTACCCGGGAGTTGATCCACGCACTATTGCAGCTGGATGTGGCGCACCAGTATATCCTCTACACCCAGTCAGCTCTGCCGGAAAGCTTTGGCCAGTATTCCCACGTCATCAATCGGGTGATACCGCCGGCCAGATTTTGGACCCAGACCGCCCTGTCTAATGCCATTGTCGGGGACAAGCTGGACATATGGTGGTCACCAAGTAATCTTCTGCCAAGACATCTACCGAGTAAGGTACTAGCCACCATTCACGATCTGGCCTTTATGAAATTCCCGTGGGCCTATACTTGGCGAGCGTGGTTGGGCTCATGGTTCACGGTCAAACGCGCCCGCCGGTTCGCCACCAAAATTATTGCGGTTAGTCAACAGACCAAAACGGATCTAATCAAATATTTTCGGACCCCGCTCGACCAAGTGACGGTTATCTACAACGCCCTGCCCCGACCGGATGAATCGATCAGTCCGGATCGGCCGAGGTTGCCGGAAGAGTTTATCTTAGTCGTCGGTCGGGTTGAGCCGCGCAAAAACCCCCTCAACACTATTCACGCGTTCGCCGAAGTGGCACGGGCGCACCCGGCGCTACAGCTGGTTTTTGCTGGTCCGGCCGGAGCCAGTGAGCCGGTTCGAGATCTAGCCCAAGAATACGGCCTAGCCGATCGGGTGTTGTTCTTGGGATTCGTCTCTGCCGGTGAACTGGAGAATTTGTATCGACGGGCAAAACTGTTGCTCTTCCCCTCGCTCTACGAGGGTTTTGGCCTACCGATTTTGGAGGCCTTCGCCCATGATCTGCCGGTGGTCACCAGCAACCTGGGGGCTTTGAGGGAGATCGCAGGCGAGGCGGCGGAGCTGATCGAGCCGACCTCGCCCAGCAACATTGCGGATGGCGTACGGCGGCTCCTGGACAACCCTGACGCCAAAGCGCAGTATGTGGCGATGGGGCGGGAGCGTCTGCGTGACTTTTCTTGGAACCGCTCCGCCCGCCAACTACTCGACCTGATCAACTCCCTATGAACCAAGAAACTAACCTAGACAGTCATTCTGAACTTGCGCCAGCCCTCCGTAGCTCGGAGAGCGAAGGACGGGTTTCCGAATCCACGGATAGATCCCGAAACGAGTTCGGGATGACGGTCAGAGAACCCAAGATCGCCATCGTTCACGACTTTCTTCAATCACTCGGCGGCGCCGAGCGAGTAACCTTGGCCATGAGTGAAATTTACCCCGAGGCCCCCATCTATACCCTGACCTACAGTTCGAGATTAGATAAATATTTTGGCGGTAACCAGGTCATTACCTCATATCTGCAGAAATGGAGTTGGTTGCCAGCCAAACTGCTTCTGCCGTTCTATCCCCTAGCTATCGAGAGTTTTGATTTTGATGATTTCGATATCGTCATCTCCAGCAGCCACTCATTCGCTAAAAATATCATCACGCCGCCATCCTGCACACATATTGCATATATCCATTCGCCGATGCGCTATGTCTGGGATACTTGGCACACCTATATCGATGAACAACGATTTGGCCCGGTTATTAAAAGTTGGGCACAGCGGATTCTAAGTCAGATCCGGCTCTGGGATTTTTTGGGCGCCAGTCGAGTAGATGTATTTGTGGCTAATTCGCGGAATGTCCGAAATCGCATCCGCAAATATTATCGTCGGGATGCTACGATTATTTATCCGCCGGTGGATGTGGACACAATAGCCCCTCAACCCGGTGGTGGATATTTTTTAGTCGTCTCGCGCTTAAGTCGATACAAACGGGTCGATCTAGCTGTGGCGGCCTGCAACGAACTTGATCTACCCCTTAAAGTTATCGGTACCGGCGAGGAGGAAGCGGTCCTGCGCCGCATGGCTGGTTCGACCGTTGAGATATTGGGTTGGCAAGATGATGTGGCCAAGATCCAGCATCTGCAGGGTTGCCGGGCGCTGATCTTCCCCGGCGAAGAGGACTTTGGCATCGTCCCGGTGGAGGCCATGGCCGCCGGCAAACCGGTCATCGCTTTCCGCAAGGGTGGTCTATTGGAGACCGTTGTTGATGACGAAACGGGCCTATTTTTTGATGAACAATCCGTCTCCAGCTTGCAAGCCGCGCTAAACCAGTTCATGAATCGGTCAGAGCCCTGGGACACCTCCGCTATCCGTCGTCACGCCGAAAAGTTCAGTAAAACCAACTTCCAATCCGCCATCAAACAACTCGTTGACCAATATTCGCACAAATCCAATGCCGACTAGAACGACGGCCGTCATCTGAGTCGGCAAGTCGTTACACCGCCAACCCAATGTCTCACCTAAACATCCCAACCATAGAAATCCTTGGAGTGAGGGTTCATCCTATCACTTTACCGCAGGCACTGCGGGCGATCGAGGCGATGAGTCAGGACGGTCAAACCCACTACATCGTCACACCCAATCCCGAAATGGTGATGTACGCCCGCACCCACCCAGAGTTCCGTGAGACGCTCAATCGCGCCCCGCTCTCGCTGGTGGACGGTTTTGGCCTGTTGTGGGCGGCTAAATATCTCTCACTGCCGCTAACCAACACCTCAGGCCTACGTGATATTCAAGAGTTCTGGCAGTTTGTTTGGACCAGCGCTGCCATCGTACTAGCCCCCAAGGCGCTTGATATTATTCCGGAACGTTTAACGGGAGCGGACATGGTCTGGGAGATCGCCAAGCTGGCTAGTGAACGCGATCAGTCAATTTTTCTGTTGGGCGGCCAACCCGGCGTAGCGCTGACCGCCGGCAGTTTGTTGCAACAAATGTATCCGCGTCTACAACTGGCAGGCGCGGTAGCCGGCCCGCCTTATGATGACATGGCCACGATACTCCAGCATATCCAAACCAGCCAGCCCAGATTTGTGTTTTTGGCCTTGCCGGTCGACAAACAGATGGATTGGATCGAGGCCGAACTGCCCAAACTCTCTGGTGTAGTCGCCATGGGCGTGGGGGGCGCATTGGACTTTATCGCTGGGACCACCGCTCTTAACGCGCCAGTTAAGGACTCTCCAGCCAGACGAGCTCCCGATTGGTGGCAGCGGCACGGACTAGAGTGGTTATGGAGATTTCTGACTCAGCCTTGGCGGCGTCAGCGTATCGGGGCCGCGACTATAGATTTTATGCGCGCAGTTAGATACAATAAGCTTAATAATCGATAACCCAAATCAACTATGATGGGCACTGAAAAGGGTTTGAGCGGTACCTCCGGCAATTGCCACGGTACCGAAGAGGACTAAGTTTAACTACCAAAGCCCCGCCAACCGGCGGGGCTTTGTCATGTTAAAATAGGAATATGGAAGGAAAAGTGCGGGTGCGCTTCGCGCCCAGTCCCACGGGGCCTCTGCATGTCGGCGGTGCCAGAACGGCGCTGTTTAATTATCTTTACGCCAAACACGCTGAGGGCATTTTCGTGTTGCGCTTCGAGGACACCGATGTTGAACGCAACCGAGCGGTGTTTGAAGAAAGTATCACGAGTGGCCTGAAATGGTTGGGCTTAAATTGGGACGAGGACTACTACCAAAGTAAGCGGGGTGATGTCTACCGGCAGTATTTAGATGAATTAACCGCTCAAGGTCTGACCTACGAACAAGACGGCGGCGTGTATTTCAAGTTGCCGGCCGAGCCGCGCGAGATAGTGGTTAATGATATCATCCGTGGCGAAGTCAAGTTTAATTCGGCCGATTTTGACGATGTCGTGTTAATTAAAAAAGATGGTACGCCCACCTTCCACTTCGCCAATGTGGTGGATGATATTGATATGAATATCACCCATGTTATCCGCGGCGAGGATCATTTGAGCAACACCCCGAAACATATCTTGCTCTATGAGGCCCTGGGAGCAGTTGTCCCGCAGTTTGCCCATATTCCGCTAATTCTCAATCCTGACCGTAGCAAGATGAGTAAGCGTACCGGAGATACGGCGGTGAACGACTACCGCCAGGCGGGTTACCTGCCGGAGGCGATGCTTAATTTCTTGGCGCAATTGGGTTGGTCTCCGCCAGCTGGCGGATTGGACGGCAAAGAGTTTCTTGGTCTCGATGACCTCGTGAAAAAGTTCTCATTGGAGCGAGTGCAGAGGGCCGGGGCCGTGTTCGATCTGAAGTATTTGAACCATCTCAACCACCATTATTTGATGCAGAAGAGTTTGGACGAATATATCAAATTGGCCGAACCGTTCATCGCCCGTCCGGCTGGCGACGAACCAGTGATGCGACTTGCTCTGAAGCTTGTTCAGGATCGGGCCCAGACCTTGTCAGAGATCCCCGAGCTGATCAAGTATTTTTTCCAAGCGCCAGATTACGACGCTAAATTGTTGGTATTCAAAAAGAGCAGTCCGGAACAGACCATCAAGGGTCTTAACGCCGCGTTAAAAGTGCTGGAAGCAGTTGACGACACCGGCTGGACCCAAACCAAGCTCCAACAAGTTCTGGATGAAATGCTATCCGTCGAAGGTCTACAACCCGGCGATGTCTTCTGGCCGGTGCGAGTAGCGCTATCCGGAGAAGAGGGGAGCCCCAGCCCAGTGGAGCTGTTGGAGGCGTTGGGGAAATTGGAATCGACCTCAAGAATTAAAACCGCCGTTAACAAATTGGCATAAGGTCTACCGCAACTTTTCACTTATCACTTATAACTTTTCATTACTCCCTTAATGATGCGTAAACTGGGGAAGATCAGTATCTTTGAGATCATTGCCGACAGCTCCTTAACCGGCGCCCCGCGGCATCTGTTGACCCTGCTTTCCGGTATTAATACCCATCGGTTTGGAGTGACGGTGATTACACCCCCCGGGCCACTGGTGGAACAGCTCAAAAAGCGCAAGATCCCGGTCTTTCAGGTACCGATGCGCGGGCGGGCGGATATGGCAGCCATCAGCGCTGTGACGAAACTTCTGAAAAAGTACGACCCCGATGTCATCCACACTCACGGCCAGCGTGCGGGATTGGTTGGCCGGATGGCGTCTAAAGGGATGCCGTTCAAACGGGTGCATACCGAACACACCTATACCCACGAGTTTAAGCTGGCCAATCCACTACTACACTGGACCCACTTGCGGGTGATGCGGATGTTGGATGGCGGTACGGACAAAGTCATCGCCGTTAGCAATGCCGTGCGCAAATTCTTAATTGACTCTCGCATCAGCAAACCGGAAAAGGTCGTCACCATCTACAACGGCATCACGCCCCTAAGCCGCAAGGTTAGCCAAGAAGACGTCCAAAAGTTCAAGAACAAATATCACATCGCTCCGGATGATATCGTTATCGGCACGGTCGGTTCGTTCAATCAGGCCAAAGACACCTCCACCTTAATTAGGGCCGTGGTGCGGATGGCGAAAAAGTGGCCAAAGATAAAGTTAGTCCTGGTCGGCAAGGGCCCATTAAAGTTCAAGCTGGAGAAATTGGTCAAAAAGCTCGGGCTGGAGGAACAGGTGGTCTTTACCGGAGCGCTGGAAAATGTTCTGCCGGCGCTGAAAACCTTTCGTATCTTTGTTCTGCCCTCGCTGTCCGAGGCCTTTGGCGTCACTATTTTGGAAGCGATGAAGGCCGAGGTACCGGTGGTAGCTACCAAGGTCGGCGGCATTCCCGAAATTATCATCCAAAACCATAATGGCATCTTAGTGGAACCCAAGGATTCCAAAAAATTGGCCGGGGTCTTAATGAAGCTATTGAACGACAAAAAACTCCAGATCAAGCTGGCCAAGAACGGTGCCGCCACTTTGCCTAAGTTCTCGGCTGACCGGATGATCGAACGCACCGAAGACATCTATAGTTCCTTGTTTAAATAATCATGAAAAAGAACACTACCACTCTTTGGGCTCTCGGTCTCTTGCAAGCCGTCGGCGCCAGTTTAGTCCTGTGGGGCTGGACGATCTTTATGACCAACATCAATAAGTTCGTTGCTGAAACTACCCCACCGACCCTGCCGGCTTTTCTCATCATTCCCGTTACCTTTGTTATCACCGCTGTTCTCTCCGCCGGCGCGGTGCTGGGCTATCCCATCTTTCTGGCGCTCAACAAGAACTGGCCCCAAGCCCTCTGGCTGGTGGGCTGGACCCTGATCTGGTTAGCTGTTCTAACCGTTATCTTGATATACCTGTACTAAAGGCGGTATAATCGCGGGCGTATTGGGGCGTAGCCAAGCGGCAAGGCAACGGATGGCGCCTGTCCCGCACTAATTTTTAACATTCCCAGGTCGTCTAGCGGTAGGACGCAAGGTTCTGGCCCTTGTAACCATGGTTCAAATCCATGCCTGGGAGCCAAAGAAAAAATTTAGTGCGGGAGCTCCATCCCGTCAGCTGATGGACTACCGCCCCAGCCAATTTGTAAAGTTTGCGTTTCCCGCCTCGCTCGGGGCTTCGCCCCTCGCTTCGGCAAACGAATTTTCAAGCAATTTCCAAAGGTTTTTGTATTCTACAAAAACCAGCCACTCCCGCAGGAGCGGGTTCGAGCTAATCTTTTTCAGAAAATTTTTCTTTTCGGAAAAATTTCCTTGCAAACCGGCAATTTGATATCCCTGATGTAGTTTTAGTTGACAATCAAGATTTTATAAAGAAAAGCGGCGCACCAGCTAACGCTGGCACGAAATTCGGCGGCGGCAAAAGTGATATAATTCAAAATATGAGCAATACTTTAAATCACATCTTCGCATTTATTTTCTTTGCGATAGTTTTATTGCTATTACTTTGGATGCCTACCTGGACAAAAATAAACGTGGGAGATGCTCCGGGGGTAGTTTATAGTCCTCCTTGGA
>CAYOXG010000002.1:0-411 GCA_964407885.1 uncultured Candidatus Saccharibacteria bacterium
CGTGATAGAGGACACTGTTATGATCCTGCGGTTCGATCGTTCCTAACTTCAATCGCAAATCCCAAGCGTAGTTGCTGTAGTTGGTTAACTGAAGAGTGATCTGGCCGGTTTCGCTAGGATGCAGATAAAACCTGATCACTGTCGGCAGATCCTGTTGCAGAATCGCGTCATACTGGGACGTCACGATCTGGATGGTCTGTCCCCAAATGGTGTGTTGACCATCGGGGTTATAGACCCAAACATACCAAGTTCCGATCGGAGCACTCGTCGGCACAGTCACTTGGGCCCGAGTGGAACTGATCCAAATCGGATCCTGAAGCACGATCATACCGTTCAGACGGAACTGCACTCCGACCTCGAAGTTGATCCCGGTAATATCCAAAACCACCGGCGCGCGGTTCACTATCACTC
>CAYOXG010000002.1:421-9255 GCA_964407885.1 uncultured Candidatus Saccharibacteria bacterium
GGGTTAATATTGTCGATCGCCGGAGACGGGGGGATAGCTCCGCCCCCTCCACCCCCTCCACCACCTGCGCTGACGATCGAGAATACCGCGCTAGTATCGGTCACTGTGTCGTCTCCTACTTCAGTAATCCGTATCGTTGCCTCCGTCGTAGCCGGTCCGGTCACATCCCACGGATAACTGCCATCGTTGGTGGTTGACGCAATGATCGTCTCCCAGCTCCCGCCAGTAGACCGTTGCAGTTCGATGAGCACATCCTCCACCACCCCCGTGGTCTCCCAAGTAATGTTCGGGCTGGAGCCGATCGTCCAATCTTCACTACCATCTGGAGTCAACACCGTAATGGTCCCGCCGGGGTTAGTTACTGTCAAAGACATCGTCACCTCTGCCGTATCGCTCGCCCGGGTCCAGACCACGAACATCCCCACGAACAAAATCGCCAGCACCGTGAGCAGTTCTTGCTCCAACCACCGCACCATAATTTTTTGTGTTTGTTTTATCACCTAGCGGGCAGAGTTAGGCCATCATTTAATTATACCACAAATTAGGACTTTCGTCAAGTCCACGTCTCGCCTTTCATCTACACCGTCTTACCGCCGGGTTGGCTGATACTTTTCTTCCGGCATAGCAAAGATCATCTTACCGGCCACGGTCTGGAACACTCGAGTGACCACCACCTCGCGCTCCTGTCCGATAAATCGGTCTCCCCCCTCGACCACGACCATGGTGCCGTCATCCAAATACCCCACACCCTGTCCCTCGTCTTTGCCTGCCTGCAGGATGCGCAACTTCATCCGCTCCCCCGGCAAGACCACCGGCCGGAGAGCGTTGTTCAATTCGTTGACGTTCAGAACCGCTACATTTTGGATCTGCGCCACCCGGTTCAAGTTGTAGTCCACCGTCATCAACCGTCCGTGGCAGGACTTGGTCAACCGGATGATCTTGGAGTCAACATCCGGCTCGTTGGCAAAGTCATCATCTACCACGCTCACCTCCACGCTGGGTTCCCGTTTGATCGCGTTTAACACCTCCAGTCCCCGTCGGCCTTTATTGCGCCGCAGGACCTCTTCCGAATCGGCAATACTCTGTAGTTCATCCAGCACGAACCGCGGCACGATCAAAGTCCCGGCGATGAACCCGGTCTTAACCAGATCGAGGAGCCGCCCGTCAATGATCACGCTGGTATCAACTACTACCGGAGCCGCCAGCATCCGCTCCGACTTGGCGCCCTCTTTTCTGGCGCTGCGAGCTTCCTTGACCAGCGCTCCGACCAGATCGACCAGTTGGCCGATAGACCGGACAATGCTGTCACGCTGGTTGTAGAAAAAGGTGGTGACGATCGCCACCGAGAAGATGTTCACGATCAACGGTAACCACTGCCCCAAGGGACCCTCCAGTCGGCCCAGCGGCAGTGAGATGAGCGCCCCGATAGATAAACCTACGATCACACCAAGTAACGTCATCATAAACACTGATGACGGAACTGATAGTGACCGCCGGGCGATCGCCAGATAGGCCACGACTAAAACAATAATAATCCCCGCAAAGATCTGAGTCATCAAAGGATAAATCCCTACAGATAAGATAAGACCGCTCTACCTGACCTTGGTTTTGGCCCGCCGTCCCGGCGTCCGGGTCGTCCCGGCCACCTTGCCAGCGACAGTCAGTCGCAGTTTACCGGTCTCGGGCTCCACCCGAACTACACTACCCTTAGCAAAGGTTTTGTTCAAGATGCCCTCGGCCAAGGGGTCCTCGATCATGGTCTGGATCAGCCGCCGAACTGGACGGGCGCCCAGCTCCGGTTCGAACCCTCGCTCCGCCAACCAGAGCTTAGCTGGCTCATCCACCTCCAGCGCGATCCGTTGTTTGCCCAGCCGCCGCAACAGATCTCCCAGCTGCAAGTCAACGATCTGTTTGATCCCGTCCGCTCCCAGCGGCCGAAACACCACGATCTTGTCAAACCGATTCAGCAGTTCTGGCCGGAACCGGCGTTTGACCTCGTCCAACACCTGCTCTTTAATCCGATCGTAGTCCATATTCCCCTCCGCGCCCTTATGGAACCCCACCACCGCCTGGCGGTTCAAAAGATCCGTACCGACGTTGGAGGTTAAAATTACAATCGTATTCTTAAAGCTCACTCGCCGGCCCTTGGCATCGGTCAGCGAACCATCTTCCAAGATCTGCAACAAGATATTCGTCACTTCGGGATGGGCCTTCTCGATCTCGTCCAGTAGCACCACCGAATAGGGTTTGCGCCGTACCGCCTCGGTCAGTTTACCGGCCTCTTCATAGCCGACGTAGCCGGGCGGCGCGCCGACCAAGCGCGAGACCGCGTGCCGTTCCATAAACTCGCTCATATCGATCTTGACCAGCGCGTCTTTGTCTTTGAACACCTCCTCGGCTAGCACCTTGGCTAGCTCGGTCTTGCCCACTCCGGTCGGGCCCAAGAACAGGAACGAACCCATCGGCCGATCAGGATTGCCGATATCCACACGAGAACGTTTGATGGCCGACGCCACCGCCTCGATCGCCTCGCGTTGACCGATGATCCGTTTCTGCAACATCGTTTCCAAGTCGGTCAGCTGCTCGATCTCCTCGGCCGCCAAATTCCCTACCGGGATATTGGTCCACTGCGATACGACCTTGGCAATATCGCTCGCCTCCACCTTTGGCCAGCCGTCAGTCCCCTGCTTGGCGGTCTTTTTGTGTAGGACGTCGATCTTTTTCTTCAGCCGCAGTTCCTGTGCCCGAAGCTTGGCTGCCTCTTCAAAGTCCTGTCGGTCGATGGCTTCCTCTTTCAACCCAACGATCTTATCCAGTTCGCCCTTCTCCGATCTGGCCACATGGGGCTCGCTCAAACCGGTGGCGATGCGGACCATCGAGGCCGCTTCGTCGATCAGATCGATGGCCTTGTCCGGCAAGAACCGGTCATTGATGTAGCGCACCGACAGGTTAACCGCCGCCTCGATCGCTTGATCGGTGATAGCCACCTTGTGGTGATTTTCGTAGTTCTGCCTGACCCCTTGGATGATTTTGACTGTGTCCTCCGGTGTCGGTTCACTAACCGTGATCGGCTGGAACCGGCGCTCCAGCGCGGCGTCCTTTTCAATGTGCTTGCGATACTCGTCTAGCGTGGTCGCGCCGATCATCTGCAGATTGCCCCGAGCCAAGGCCGGTTTCAAAATATTGGCCGCGTCCAAACTTCCCTCGGCACTGCCGGCACCGACCAGAGTGTGCAGTTCATCCACAAATAAAATGACATCTTGAGCCGCCTTGACCTCCTCGACGATCTGGTTGACCCGGTCCTCGAACTCTCCCCGATATTTAGTGCCGGCTACCATCGCCGAAGGGCTCAAAGCCATAATCCGCTTGCCGGATAGGTTCTCCGGTACTTCGTTCGCGTTCACCCTCAAGGCTAGACCTTCAACGATAGCGGTCTTACCAATACCGGGTTCGCCGATCAATACCGGATTGTTTTTTGTCCGCCGGTTCAAAATTTGGACCACCCGGGCGATCTCTTTGTCACGACCGATCACCGGGTCGATCTGGCCCTCGCGGGCCAATCCCGTAATATCCACGCTGAACTGGTCCAACGCTGGCGTACTGCTCTTACCCTCGCCCATCTCCTCCGCGCCCACCCGCACCCGCGGATCTCGCTCGCGATTTTCTTGCATATAGTGAGCGACTTGGGTGGCGATCACACCCGGATCCACTCCCAGTTCCAATAACATGGCGTAGGCCCTGGCCGATCGGCTCTGAACCATCGCGAACAGCAGATGCTCGGTGCCGATATAAAAACTGCCGTACTGGGCAGCGACCAGCACCGCGCCTTCGATCAGCCGCTTGGCCGATTGGGTCAACCCGACCCGCTGTTCGGTGTCGCGTTGGAGAATGGTTAGCACCATCTCGGCCTTCTCGGCGCTGATCCCAAATCCGCTTAAGATCTCGTAGGCCGTCCCGCTCTTAATATTCAACATCGCCATCAACAGATGCTCGGTGCCGAGATGCATATGCCCCATATCGCGCGCTACCTTCTGCGCGTTGGTCAGCACCTTCTTGGCGTTGGTCGTAAACTTGTCGAGAAAATAATTTTCCATAACCGCCCCCGTTACTTACTGCTCCGTCGTATCCTCTGGTGGTGTTTCGGCCGGCGGGACCTCGACAGCCGCCTCGGTCGGTTCAGCCAGCTCGGACTCCGCCGTGCCAGCAGCCGCTTCGGCGATCGGCTCGGCCACTACCATCGGACCCTTCTCCACCTCGATCTGCCAACCGGTCAGTTTGCTTGCCAACCGCACATTCTGCCCGGCCTTGCCGATGGCCAAACTCAACTGGTCGGGCTCGACTTTGATCAGCGCCGAGTGGCTGGCCTCATCCGAGATCACTTCTTTGATCTTGGCTGGCGACAGAGCGCCAATGATGTATTGTTTGACGTCTTCGTTCCACAGGACGATATCGATCTTTTCATCGCTGATCTCCGACATCACGGCCTGCACCCGCACTCCCCGGCGCCCTACCAATGAGCCAACCGGGTCAACCGTTTCCTGCAAAGAATGGACAGCCACCTTCGATCGCACCCCGGCCTCGCGGGCCACGCCCTTGATCTCGACTGTGCCAACATTGATCTCGGGCACCTCCATCTCAAATAATCTTTTGATCATCTCCGAATGCGACCGCGACAACAGCACCTGCGGCTCACGACCGGAGTCATCCACCTTCACCACATAGAACTTCATCCGCTGGCCGACATAATAACGGTCGGACCGGGACTGTTCGGACGGGAACAGGATCCCGGCGGTCTTGCCGATATCGATCATTACCACATCCCCCTCGATGCGCTGGACCGTACCGGTGATCAGCGTGCCTTCCTTGTCCTTGTACTCCCGGAAGATAACGTCCCGCTCCGCTTCTCGCAGCCGCTGAAGGACAACTTGTTTGGCGGTCTGCGCAGCCACCCGACCATATTCGGCCGGCGGGAAGACCTCCTCACGGATCTCACCTCCGACTACCACTTTTTTATCGATCTTCTTGGCGTCCTTTAAAGTGATCTCCTTCATCGGATCCTCTACCTCTGCGACGATCTTGTGGACGACGAATAGTCGCGTCTTCTCGGTCTTCGGATCGAGCTCGGCCACCACTAGTTGTTCTTTCTGGCCGAAGTCCTTGCGATAAGCTGCGGCCAACGCCGCTTCCACCGTCTCCAAAACGGCCTCTTGCGAGATGCCTTTTTCTTCAGCTATCGCCGCGATGGCGGATAGTAGTTCTGAACTCATAACTGGTTAAAAATCTTGAAAACGAAGCAGGTTGGTATCAACCCACTGCTCTGTATCTACGCTTACTCTACCCCACTTAAGAGTTAA
Source organism: uncultured Candidatus Saccharibacteria bacterium (assembly GCA_964407885.1). Lineage (GTDB taxonomy): Bacteria > Patescibacteriota > Kazan-3B-28 > Kazan-3B-28 > Kazan-3B-28 > Kazan-3B-28. The sequence continues at coordinate 5,776 of CAYOXG010000002.1, forward strand.
TGTCAACTGGTTCGACCCCTCGGATCAGGCGCGGGGTAAGGTCACCGGCAACGGTTACCACATCCAGCCGCAGCGGGGCTCTGACCCGGGCCCGCGCCATAAAATCGGCCGCCAAGAAGCTCAACCGCCTAAGCTTATTCGGCGTCAATGCGTCCTGCGGCGTCCCGAACCGGCCCTGAGCATGACTGCGGGCCTTCACCTCCACACAGACCAAGGTGGGGCCATCCCACGCCACAATATCCAGCTCACCAAACCGGCTCCGCCAGTTGCGCGCGACTATGCGATACCCGCGCGCCTCCAGCCAAGCCGCCGCCCGGTCCTCCCCCCACTGCCCGTGTCGGTTAGCCATTGAAGGATGCTTGAACTTTTCTTCGCGCGGTCAGATCCCTGATCGGCGCAAAACTTTTACGGTGCCAAGCGCAAGTGCCGTGTCTCTCTATCCGCTCCCGATGCAAACTGGTACCGTAACCTTTGTGGATGGCGAACCCGAACCGAGGATATTTTTTGTGCGCCTCGGTCATTAGTTTATCCCGGGTCACCTTCGCCACGATCGAAGCGGCCGCGATCGATAGTGATTTTTTATCGCCATCGACCAGACCGCTACTCGGCGTCTTGGCAAATCGAACTTTGAATCCATCCACTAAAATATGTTCCGGTCGGACGTCTAAACTATCCACCGCCCGTTGCATCGCTAAATAAGTTGCCTGCGCCACTCCCAACCGATTCACCTCGGCCACTTCCGCCACCCCGACTCCGACCGCTCTCCCCACCGCATGGATCTGCTTGAACAACTGCTCCCGCTGGATGGGAGTTAGTTGTTTAGAATCATTAATTCCATAAGTGTTATCCCCATCCAAATCCGGCAGCACCACGGCTGCCGCCACCACCGGTCCGGCCCACGCCCCACGGCCGGCCTCATCCACCCCAGCTACTAATTTAACTCCCGTCTGCCAAATCTCCCGCTCGATCGTCAGCGTCGGCCGGTTTGACGATATCCGTTCCGTCGTCCGATTGCTCTCCCCCCGCTTCGTTTGATTCATGGCTGGCCTCGCTGGCGGGCATTTCTTCAGCTGCCTCCATTGTACCGCTATCTGACTCGTTCGTCTCGGAGTCGGATGCCGATACGACCTCGGCCGCCTGCTTGGCTTCCTCGGCGGCCACGGCTTCGGCGATGTCGGCCTCGGTGGCCTCGACTGGAGTATCATCCCCGCCCAGCACCGCCTCCCACGCCGCCTTGTCAGTTGACCGGTCCTTCATCCGCAAACCCTTGCCAGACAGCGCCCGCAGATAGTAAAGCTTGGCTCGCCGAACTCGGGAACCCCGCTTGAACTCAACCTTGATGATGTTGGGTGAATGAAGCAGAAACACCTTTTCCACCCCAACACCCGAGGCGATCTTGCGTACCGTAAAAGTCGCATCTAGGGACGTCTTGGCATGCTTGGCGATAATGATACCTTCGAACACCTGTACCCGCTCTTTATCCCCCTCGCGGATCTTCTGGTGGACCCTGACGATATCCCCGACCGAGATCTTAGGCACAGTCGGCTTGCGAAACAGTTGTAGGATAGGTTCGGCTAGGTTGACCATAACTTTAGCATCCTAGCAAAAACCTAGCTCCGAGGCAAGAAAAATCCCCCCTAGTTTGAAAAACTAGGGGGGACGACTACTTCACATCCAACTGGGCGCCTGCCCCGAGAGGCGGGGCTAGTTCGTCCAGAGACGGAACGGCCAGCGTAGCTGTCCGCTGCTCAAGCGTGGCCGCCGTCAGCTCCTTAGCCCAGTCCGGCGCATAACTCGCCAGCACCGAGTAGTCCAAGTAACGTACCTGATCGTCCGCCACAAGGTACAGCTCACCGGTCAGATCGTCGATGTCAAGTTCGGCCTGATCAGGGATCAACTTGCGGCTAGCTTTGATAGAAGCCGGCAAACTTATCTCCGTCAACCCAGGAAGACCGCCCAAGATCGCTTTAATTTCGCCGATTTGGTTAATCCCCAGCAAAAAGTCACCAACCTTGATCGGCCGAACGATCCCCGACATCACTCGTTTGGCGTCCGCTAACCGAGCGCCGCGCTTGCGACTGTCAACCCAATACAGATCGCCACTGTGAGCAAAATATATTTTGTCGGCGTACGCGACCGGCGGACTGGTCAATATCAATTGCTCCGCGATGACGACCCCCGCTGCGCCGCTGTCGTCTCTTAGCCACAGCTGACCGTCGCTCAACCACGCCAACCGGCCATCCATCCACGATGGAAACATGTTTTTGCCGCCCGTTGTCAGCTGGACGATCTGATCATCGGCTTGAGCCCGCACGATATTACTAGCGCCGGCTTGCTTCCGAGCGGCCACAATATCGTCCCCGTCCCAACTCGGCCAACTGAACTGGCCCGCTACCGGCAAACTCCGAACATTGGCGCCGCCGCGGTCAGCCACCATTAATCGGCCACGGCCATCCACCCACACTCCCCGTGCCTCATCTAACTTGCTCTCGGATAGTTGTGGCAGATCAAGCAGCGGCACCGCCGGCAACCAAGTGTCGGACTGAAATTCGGTCTGTAATCGCCCGGGAACGAACGTCAGCAGATCATACAAGACCCGGCGATGCAGAGCCAGATCACCCTGCCTGCCTTGGAGCAGTTCGTAATGGTTGCAGTCATCTTCCATCCGCGTCTGGGCGCCTTTGGCGTAACCGCTGGCCTGCGCGGAGTCAACTGGCACCAGCCCGTCACTGGCCCCGTCACCGGCCTGCTTTATCAATCTGGCGCAGAGTGGCAGGTAGAAATCCCCTTCATTGCCTAACCGGCCAATGAAGACCGAGTCGGCCAACAGTGCCAACTGAATGTTGCGGGCGATAAAATTGCTTGATGCCGGAGCGATCTCTCCCGCATACAGGGACCAGCGACCATCCAACGGCAGGATGCGATGTAATCGCATTAGTCCATCGTTATGCCATCGCAACCACTGCGCCCCCGGAGAATCGAAACTGATCCCCTTTTCGATCACCGACATCAATTTCCTCCCCAACACCGGATAGAGCTGTCTTGACGCTTTGGTCATTTCATCACGCGATGCCGCCACCGTTCCGGTGAGCGGCGAACCCAGCGTCACCCCATGTAAGAATTTCCGGTCGCCGAAACGCACTACATAGTTGTAGACGATGCACCCGCCCTTGCTGTGCGCCAAAAACACCAGCTGAACTCGCACGCCGGTTAACTCCGGGTTCCCCTCGATCAGCGCATTTAAATCCCCGGCGACCTCGTCATCATCCCGTTCTGAATTGTAAGTGAACAGGAAGGGTTTAACGTCGGCCAGTAGTTCGCGATGCCAGTCCTCTCGGTAGATCGCCTGAAAGTTGGCCATCGGCAGTTGGAATAACTCGCGCGCGCCTTGGGGCTCCATCCCATCGATCGTCCCGTTATCCCGATGTAATCCGTGCACCAGTATCCACGGTTGTCTATCCCCTAATGGCCCCCTGTCCC
>CAYOXG010000002.1:9265-16171 GCA_964407885.1 uncultured Candidatus Saccharibacteria bacterium
CGCCGTCAAAGCGCCATGAGCCCGAACCACTCGGTATCTATCGACTACCGTGTTCTGCCAGATACTATCTGGCCCAATGACTGCCCAAGCGGCAGTCGTCAACAACCCGACCGCTCCGAGAGCAGTCCACCACCGCCTGAACATTCATATCACCTCCTAGTTGGTAAGTTGCTCGGCCATCATAGCCATCACCGCCTGCTCCAGAGCTGGCGAGAAACCGGCCTTGGTCGTTGTTTTAACTACCTGCCACCGCCCCTGCGCGAACAGTTCCAGCGTCACGCTGGCATTACCCGGGTGTTGCCCCAGGATGGATTTAAGTTCCTGCAGCTGCCCGTTGCCGAACCCCTTCGGCAGTTTGATCAGCAGTTCATTCTCATTCTGTTCAATGGGGGAAACGGGCACGGCCGGCCTGGCGGTCAACATCGCATCGGCTCGCCGCAAGCTGTCCATATACGCCTCCGTGGCTTCGGCCACCTCGCCGACAAGAATCTTAGGTTCAGCCATCATCACGATGGCGTCGCCCTGATTCTCGGCTCGCTCCTCCACATTGATCTTGCCCGAAACGATAACAACCCTGTCCCGTTCCCATATCGCTCCGGTCTGCTCAAATATTTTAGGGAAGACCACCGCCTCGATCGTTCCGCCCAGATCCTCCAAGGTCACGAACAACATCGCGTCCCTGGTCTTGGTAAACACCTTCTGCACCCGGGTGATGATCCCCGCCACCGTCCCGGTCTGATTGTCATCCAAATTAGAGAGCGCTTTGATGGGTTTCACTATCCCCTCCAGTTTAGGCATCAACTCCTTCAGGGGATGTTTGGACACAAAGGTGCCCAGATACTCGCGCTCCCAAGCCAGCTTCTCGCGATCGGTCACCACTTCGCCGGGATGCAACTGGATCGTTTCGGAGCCACCCACCTCCGCCTCGCCGAACAACGCCTCTTGGACGGAATCTTGGCGCTGATAGAATCCGGTCGCGAAGCCCAAGATGGTATCCAGATTTTGATACAGCACCTTCCGGTCGCCAAACTCATCCAGCGCTCCCGCCAGCGCTAAACTTTCTATCGTCTTGCGATTCACTACTTCCCGCCCCGCTCGTTTAATAAAGTCGGTCAGATCCGCGTAGGGTCCGTGTACCTGGCGCTCCTCGGCGATGGTATCGGACACTTTTTGCCCGACATTTTTGATCGCGTTCAGACCGAAGGTGATATCGCCGGTCTCTTTTACCACCGCGAAACCGGTAAAACTTTTGTTAACCGACGGCGGTAAAACTTTAATCCCCATATGTTCGCACTCGGCGATGTTCTTGGCGATCTTATCTAAGTCCTGCTGATCCGAGGTCATCAGCGCCGCCATAAAAGCGTTAGGGAAGTGGGCCTTGAGATAGGCAGTCCAATACGAAATGGTGGCGTAACTAACCGAGTGAGCTCGATTAAAACCATAGAGCGCGAACGGCTCGATAAAATGAAAAAGTTGTTGGGCCACCGCAGGGCTCACGCCGTTGGCCAGCGCCCCGTCGATAAATTTCTCTTTCTGTTCCGCCAAAAGTTTGGGAATTTTTTTACCCATGGCCTTACGTAGCACGTCCGCCTCTCCCCGGGTGAACCCACACAGCTCGCGAGAGATCTGCATCACCTGCTCCTGATAGATCGCAATGCCGTAAGTGGATTTCAGGATGGGTTCCAGCTTAGGATGCAGATATTCGATCTTTCTCTGGCCATGCTTTCTGGCGATAAAGTCCGGGACGAACTCAATTGGGCCCGGACGGTACATCGCCACCATCGCGACAATGTCATCGAACACCGTTGGCTTAAGCTCTTTCAGATACCGCCGCATCCCATCGCCCTCCAACTGAAATACGCCAGTGGTGTTGGCCGCCGCCAATAGTTCAAAGGTCTTAGCATCGTCAAACGACAGCTTATCCAGATCAACCTCTTGATCATGGATCTTGCGAACGATCCTTAAGGTATTTTTAATGATCGTCAGGTTCTTTAGACCCAAGAAGTCCATCTTCAGCAGTCCCACCGTCTCGATCGGATTCATCGAGTATTGGGTGATCAGCTGTTGATCGCCGGTCGGGGCATACTGCAGCGGCGTATAGTGGGTCAGATCTTTATCCCCGATCACTACCCCGGCCGCGTGAGTGGAGGCATGCCGCACGGTTCCCTCCAGCTTCTGCGCTAGATCCAAAAGCTTTCTGACTCGCGTGTCGGACTCATAAACTTCTTTCAGCTCCTGCACATTCTGCAGATGAACGGACAGTGGCGTGTGCTTGCCCTGTTGCGGCGGTGGCACCATCTTAGCGATACGGTCCACCTCGCCGTAAGCCATCCCGATAGCCCGGCCGACATCTCGAATGGCGGCGCGGGAGGCCATCGTTCCAAAAGTAATGATCTGGGCCACCCGTCCCCGGCCATACTTTTCGACCACATAATCAATCACCTCGCTTCTACGGTCGTCGGCAAAGTCCAGATCGATGTCCGGCATCGAGATCCGATCGGGATTCAAAAATCGTTCAAACAGCAATCCGTGTTGCAGCGGATTAATACTCGTGATCCCCAGTGCATACGAAACCATGCTGCCGGTCGCACTCCCTCGCCCCGGTCCCACCAAGATACCTTGCCGTTTAGCCCAGTTCACAAAATCGGCCACGATCAAAAAGTAGCTTTGATAACCCATCTGAGTGATGACCGCCATCTCGAAACTGGCCTGTTCTCGCACCGCTTCCGGCACGCTCTCCCCAAACCGAACGATCAACCCCCGCTCGACCTCCTGATCTAGATAGGTCTGTAAGTCCACCCCCTCCGGCAGATCAAACGACGGCAGGATCATCCCTCCAGTCGGGATCTCGAGATTGCATTTGTCCGCTACTTTTAGCGTATTGGCGGCGGCCTCCGGCACATGAGCGAAGGCGGCAATGACCTCTTGCGGATCCCGCAGATCGAACACTTCGCCCTTCATCGAAAATCGGTTTACGTCATCCATCTTCGAGCCGGTCTGCACACACAACAGCACGTCCTGTGCCTCCGCATCATCAGCACATAAGTAATGCGAGTCGGTCGTCACGACCAAAGGAATGTTCAGCTCTTGACCCAATCCGATCAAGGCGTTATTAACGGTCTGCTGGTCAGCAATATTGGGATGATGCTGGAGTTCGAGATAGTAGTCATCACCAAACAAATTTTTGTGCCACAAGGCGATCTCTCTCGCCTTTTCCGGTGTCCCATGCAAAATGGTCTGGTGGAGTTCGCTCCCCAGACATCCCGACAGACAGACCAGATCCTTGGCGTATTTGGTCAGTGTCGCATGGTCCACGCGCGGCCGATAATAAAACCCACGCAGATGCGCTTCGGTCGTCAGCCGCATCAGATTGACATATCCCTCATAATCTTTAGCTAGCAGGGTCAAATGATAAAAATTCTTTTCGCCGCGCTTCAACTCTCGGTCGGCGATGTCTCCTTGAGTGATGTAGATCTCGTTGCCGATGATCGGTTTGACCCCGGCTTTGTGACACTCCTTATAAAACTCGACCGCGCCGTACATTACGCCGTGGTCGGTTAAAGCCAGCGCGCGAGCGCCCTGGGCTTTGGCCCGTTCCACCAAATCCGGGACCTTGGACAGGCCATCGAGCAAGCTGTAATGACTGTGCGCATGCAGATGCACAAAATCCATCGTCCCACCTCTCTTGGCTACGGCTATAAAGCGTACTTTTCATTCTAACATTTAACCCAACCCGGATGTGGTATAGTGGCCCTGTTCGCCCCAAGGCGACGCACCTGAGTTCTCCGGGAGGTCCCTCATGAAGTTTTTGATCGAAGTATTGGGGACGGGCGATTTCGGCACCAATCCCCCGCCAAGGGAACTGGCCAAGCAAATCGGTATGGTGGCTGAAGAGATGTTCCCCGATGAGTTCGGCGACATCCTGATCGTGGATGTGGGTAGCCGGATCAGTCGGGTCGGCGACGATCCCCACAACTCGTCGGCTGACCCGCTCATCCGCATCTGGGCCAACAATGGCCAAGAGCCAGACGCCCACAAGTTAGCCGCTGAGCTCACCCACCGAACGTCTACCATCGTTATCTACCCACGCACCTTCAGTTTCCGCCCGAAACTGGCCTGACCCAGTTCTAATCCCGCCGCCTTAGTGGCGGGATTATTTTTTTCGTTGGCGTTCAATGTAGGCCGAGCTTAAGACCACGGCCAAAAACAGTGCGACCAGCAGGCCGATAACTAGTCCGCTCCACCCCAGCACGAAGTGAGCAAACCCGACCAGTAAGCCCACCACCCACCGACCGATCGCCGTATCGGCCAGAAACCAGATCAGCGCCACTAGCACCAATATCCCCGCCAGCCAACCCACGAGCAACCGCGGGTGATGTCCCCAGAAATAGTTCAGACCGTTCGCCCATCGGTGCCACCAACCCCGGATCTCAAAATCACGCCCGACCATATCCAATACCGCCTGCATCAGCGCATCACAGGTCTTGACTGCATCTACTTTGGTAATCCGATGGCCGATCTGATCGACAGTGTGTTGGTAGACCAGATCCGCCGCCAAGACATCGCCGATATCTTTAAACAGTTCACCGGCGTTGTGGATCTGTTCGTCTACCGTTTCGCCAAAACTCACTTTACTCAAAACCTGACGGAATATCTTGTGGGCCTCGACTACTGCCATACTTAAGGCCGACTCTTCTTTGCGACCAAGCAACGCCGTCACGCGCTTCCACGCGGTCTCCACCTCAAAATCTGGTTGAACTAGCTCATCCTCCCCCATTGACTAAACAAAATTAATGACCTTATCCGGCACAAACACCTCTCGGCTCGCCACCTTGGCGATCTTGGCCAAGCGTTCGTCTTGCATTATCGTGGCCAACACTTCGTCTTTGGACGCGCCGGCCGGCAGATTGACCGTGCCGCGCAGTTTACCTTTTTCCTGCACTGCGATCACCACTGTCGTATGGGCTATCTTAGTTGGGTCAAAGGTTGGCCAGGTCGACTCGAACACGCTCTCCTTCTTACCTAAAATGTTGTGCCACATCTCCTCCGCCAGATGCGGCGCGAACGGAGCCAGCACCTGCACAAAACTTTCTGTCCAACCGCCATCCGCCACCCGGCTCATATCATTAACGAACTCCATCATACTGCTCACGACGGTATTAAATTTCATCCCCTCAATATCCTCGGTCACCTTTTTTATTAACCGATGGATCGAACCATCTTCGCCGGCCAAGGCGGTTTTACGCTCCTGCACTAGCTTATACGCCCGGGCCAAAAACTTTCTCACGCCGGTCACTCCGTTGGTATCCCACGCCACCGTCTGATCAAACGGGCCCATAAACATCTCATACATTCTTAATGTGTCCGCGCCGTATCTGACAATCAGATCGTCGGGGTTGATGACATTGCCGCGCGATTTGCTCATCTTCTCACCGTCCGGCGCTAAAATTAACCCTTGATGGCGCAGTTTCAAAAATGGTTCGTCAAAATTTAAATAGCCAAGCTTGTGTAGCGCTTTAGTAATGAACCGAGCGTACAAGAGATGTCCATTGGTGTGTTCCGCCCCACCGATATACAAGTCCACCGGCATCCAGTATTTGAGCGCATTAGCGTCAGCGAACTTTTTGTCATTGCGGGGATCACAGTAGCGCAAAAAGTACCAGGACGAACAGACAAAAGTATCCATCGTGTCCGATTCTCGGTAAGCTCCCGCACCATACTTTTTCTCCACGCCCTTTTGAAACTCTTTTGATCCCGCCAGCGGCGACTCGCCGGTTGGCTTAAAGTCCACATCAGTCGGCAACATCACCGGCAGATCTTTCTCATCCACCGACTTCGCCTCTCCGTCCGCCGAATACACAATTGGGATGGGGGCGCCCCAGTACCGCTGACGGGAGATCAGCCAGTCGTGCAGTCTGTACTGGGTCTGCATCTTACCGCCAAACTGCTTGGCCATGTCCGCGGCGGCTGCCAGCGAGTTTTGTCCGTTGAATGCGCCCGAGTTCACTAATTGGCCGTGTCCGCTAAACGGCAGCTCTCCGCTCTCGATCACTCGCGTTATCGACAGATTAAACTGCTTGGCGAACTTGAAGTCCCGTTCATCGTGCGCCGGCACCGCCATAATCGCTCCCGTGCCGTAATCCATTAACACATAGTCAGCTACCCAGATCGGTATCTCCTGTTCTGTCGCCGGGTTGAGAGCACAGCCCCCCGTAAACACCCCTGTCTTATCTTGGGCCATGATTCGGTCCAGAGATGTCTTGCGTTTGGCCTGCTCTAAATATTTGGTCACTGCTTTGGCTTGGTCGGCCGTCGTGAGCCGCTCCACCAATTCATGTTCCGGCGCCAACACCAGATAGGTTGCCCCGAATAAAGTATCCGGCCTCGTTGTGAACACTTCGATTTCGGACTCAGTCCGCCGGCTGGCGGATGGGACTTCGAACTTCAGTAGAGCCCCTTCCGACCTCCCGATCCAATTCCGCTGGCCTACTTTAGTCGACTCTGGCCAATCCAATTTATCTAGCCCTTGAATCAATCCATCCGCGAAATCGGTGATCTTGAAAAACCACTGCTTGAGAAGTTTTTGCTCCACCGGCGTCCCGCACCGCTCGCAACAACCACTCACCACCTGCTCATTAGCCAGCACCGTCTGGTCTTTGGGGCACCAGTTGGCGTAGGCCTCCTTCTGATAAGCATAGCCATTGTCATATAAAACCTTGAACAGCCACTGGGTCCATTTGTAGTAGCTCGGTTCGGAGGTGTTGATCTCCCGCTCCCAGTCGTAGACAAATCCTAACGATCTTAACTGTTCAGTAAATCGCTTAATATTTTCTGCCGTCGTCTCGGCCGGCGGCTTGCCTATCTTGATGGCGTAGTTCTCGGCCGGCAGACCAAAGGCGTCCCAAC
>CAYOXG010000002.1:16181-16502 GCA_964407885.1 uncultured Candidatus Saccharibacteria bacterium
CAACCGATCGGCCGAAGTACATTGAACCCCCGCATTGAAAAGTAGCGGGTAAAGATGTCTGTGGCGATGTACCCCCTCGGATGCCCGACATGCAAACCGTCGCCCGAAGGGTAGGCGAACATATCTAAGGTATAGACCTTTAGTCGTTTGCCGCCGGTCTTGCCCACGAACAGTTTTTCCTTGTCCCAGTATTTCTGCCACTTGGCCTCGATGGCCAGATGGTCGTAGTGTTCGCCTTTCATATGGGCTTATCATAACAAAACCGCCCAGTTAGGCGATTGGGGATGATCTGTACTTCGTCCGTGCGTCACTCTGTGAGCT
>CAYOXG010000003.1:0-16355 GCA_964407885.1 uncultured Candidatus Saccharibacteria bacterium
GGCGCCGGTGATCATGTTCTTGACATAGTCAGCATGGCCCGGGCAGTCAACATGGGCATAGTGACGTTTCTCTGTCTCGTACTCCTGATGAGAGGTGGCGATGGTAATCCCCCGCGCCTTCTCCTCGGGAGCGTTATCAATATCTTCAAATTTCTTGGCCGTAGCCATGCCCTTCGCGGCCAGCACTTGAGTGATAGCGGCCGTCAGAGTGGTTTTGCCGTGGTCGACGTGGCCGATAGTGCCGACGTTGACATGGACCTTATCGCGCTTGAAAGCTTCTGCCATACAGATTCCTCTTCGCTTAGGTGATTATTAGGTATAAAGTGATACTTTTAGAAAATACACAAAAAGGAGATGTAATGCAAGGGTTTTCCCATAAAAAAGCCCCCAAAGGTGTAGACCGGGGGGCTTAGGTGAAGGGCTGACAATGGCTTCAGTCCCTTCGTAGGGCGTCTAGGTACTTGGGGTTGAAGTCCTCTGGCTTATCCTGGGCGTGCCAGGACTCCCCCATCTTCCAAGTGACCAAGGCCGTCAGACCGGTTAGGGTCATCCCTAGTAGGTGATACGGCCAATCCATCCAAGGCACAGAAACATAAAGCAAGGGGATGGCCGAACTGCCTCCAAAGCGTTCTAGGTCGGCGGGAGTCATACTGCCACTCGCCCAGCAGAACACCAGCCAGAGTACCCAACCTGAAAACAACATTTTCCACGCGGTCCGGCTCCAAAACTTGACCAGGGTCATGGAGCAAAAAGCCAGGATGATATATGTCCCGACAATTGCCACCCAGACCCATGGAATGACCGCAAAGGCCAAAAAGGCCCAAACGATCAGGCCCATACCAACCAATACTCTCTTAAGGTTCATTGCTTCGCCTCCTCAAGCGAAAAGTTTCAGCCAACCTCAAACTAGACCTTTTATGGCCCCCTGTCAATCAAAAAATCCGCCCCTGGGGCGGATTTCCATTACATTTCCATTATACACCTAAACCCAATAAAAGTCAAGAATGGGACTACTTTCCGCCCATGCGCTTGGCTAGAGCAACGGTCTCAGCTCAACGGTTCTCTTGGTAGTTTCAAAAATCACCTTAAAGAATCCCTTATGGCCCAGCACGGCAAAGCTTTGTTGCGCTGGTATGTCAGAGGAAAAACTGAATTCTACCTTCGGTATGAGGTGGCCACCGATTTTCATGTCCACAACATGTTTGTAGGCAGTGCCTGGACCTGTAATCCCGCCAAACTCATATTTCTCCCCCTTGGTTACATTGATACCCAGTGCTTTCCCAACCTCGGCATGGGCAATACATATGTCCGCACCAGAATCCAGCAGGACCCAGCACCCCAGCTCTTTATCGCCGTATAGCAAAACCACTGGAATTACTGGTTTCCAGGTATTCCCAAACTTTTGATATTTGAATTTCATACTAGCCGATATAGGGCACCAATTTGCTCGGCACCTTAAAGACGGATGGCCGCATTTTGGGGTGCTTGGCCTTAAATTTTAGTAAGGCCTTATCTAGTTTGGTGTCAGAAGCGACCACCTTGCGGCCAATGCCAAAGACCACCCATTTACCACCGTAGGATCTAGTTAGTTTACCCCAGTCATTCATGGGTTCAGTATATGCCATGAGTCATTAGCGAGACAAGGACTACTTCCCGCCGCCGGTGCGTTTGGCGATCAGCTCGATCTGGATGTTGGTCGGCACCTTCTCATACTGGGCGAACTCCATCGTGTAGGAGGCGCGTCCCTGCGACATTGACCGCAGAGTGGTGGCGTAGCCGAACATCTCCCCTAGTGGGACATGGGCTTTAATCGCCTTAGCGTTGCCCCGTTCGGTCATCCCTTCGATCCGACCACGCTTGGAGTTCAAATCTCCTATCACATCCCCGGCAAAGTCCTCGGGGGTAACCACCTCCACTCGCATCACCGGCTCCAGCAAAACCGGGGCGCCCTTTTTCACCCCCTCCTGCAGAGCCATTGACCCGGCGATCTGGAAGGCTATCTCGTTGGAGTCGACTTCATGATAAGAGCCATCGAACAGGGTAGCGGTGATATCCACCACCGGATAGCCGGCGATGACCCCGCGGCCCATCGCCGCCTCGATGCCTTTTTGAACGGCCGGGATGTACTCTTTGGGGATGACACCGCCAACGATCTTGTTAATAAACTCGAATCCGCCATCGGATTTAGGCGCAAACCGCACCACCGCGTGGCCGTACTGGCCGCGGCCGCCGGTCTGTTTGATGTACTTGGCCTCGGCCACCGCCTCATTCGTAATGGTCTCGCGATAAGCCACCTGCGGTTTACCGACATTGGCCTCGACCTTAAACTCGCGCTTCATCCGATCGACGATAATATCCAAATGCAGTTCCCCCATCCCTTCGATAATGGTCTGGGAGGTTTCGGCATCAGTGTGAACCCTGAAGGTCGGGTCCTCCTCGGCTAGTTTAGCCAGCGCCAACCCCATTTTTTCCTGATCGGCTTTGGATTTGGGTTCAACGGCGATAGAGATGACCGGCTCGGGAAATTCGATGGATTCCAAAAGAATCGGATGGGCCTCATCGCACAGGGTGTCGCCCGTGGTGACATCTTTTAGACCGACAATGGCACCGATCTCGCCCGAGAAGATCTCATCCACCTCCTCGCGATGGTTGCTGTGCATCCGTAAGATCCGGCTGACTCGCTCTTTGGCGCCCTTGCTAGCGTTCAAAATATACGAACCGGACTTTAACCGGCCGGAGTAGACCCGGAAATAGATCAGTTTACCCACGAAGGGATCGGTGGCGACCTTAAAGGCCAGCGCGGCGAAGGGCTCCTCGTCGCTGGCGTGACGGATCAACTCTTCTTCGGTCCCCGGCTTAACTCCCCTGATCGGCGGGATGTCTAAGGGACTGGGCAGATACGCCACTACCGCATCCAGCATCGGCTGAACGCCTTTGTTTTTGAGGGCTGAACCACACAGGACCGGAACCAATCTACCTCCGATAACCGCCGCGCGAATGGCGCGCTTGAGTTCATCAACGGTGATGGCTTGGTCGGCCAAGAATTTCTCGAGTAGCGCATCCTCGGCCTCGGCGATCTTTTCCAACATCGTATGGCGATAGCTTTTGACCTGCTCTGCCATCTCCTCCGGGATATCCATCTCCAAGATCTCTTTGCCCAGATCGTCTTCAAAGACATAGGCCCGCTCGGTCAACAGATCGACGACCCCCTTGAAGGTCTCGGCCGCGCCGATGGGGAGTTGTAGGGCCACCGCGTTGGCGCCTAGACGATCGACGATAGTTTTAAAACAAAAGAAGAAGTCGGCCCCCATCCGATCCATCTTGTTAATAAAACAGATGCGCGGTACGTGATATTTCTCCGCCTGGCGCCAGACGGTCTCACTCTGCGGCTCGACGCCAGCCACACCGTCAAAGACCACCACTCCGCCGTCCAGCACCCGCAGTGAACGCTCCACCTCGACGGTGAAATCCACATGGCCGGGGGTGTCGATGATGTTAATACGAGTGTCATCCCAAAAACAAGTGGTGGCGGCCGACGTAATGGTGATCCCTCGTTCCCGCTCCTGCTCCATCCAGTCCATCACCGCTTCGCCCTCGTGAACCTCGCCGATCTTGTAGGTCTTACCCGTGTAGTACAAGATCCGCTCGGTAACGGTGGTCTTGCCCGCGTCGATGTGGGCGATAATGCCGATATTTCTGGTTTTATCGAGTGAATACTGCCGTTCGGTCATAAAAATGGACTTATGGACTTATAGACCAATAGACCTATCGATGAGTCTATTCGTCTACTCGTCTATTGGTCTAAAATCTTGCAAAGTGGGCGAACGCCTGATTGGCCTCGGCCATTCGATGAGTGTCTTCCTTTTTGCGAACGGCATCGCCGGTGTTGTTGTAAGCGTCAATAAACTCCTGCGCCAGTTTCTCGGCGATAGGTTTACCTTTCTTGCCGCGGGCTACCGCCACCAGCCACTGAAAGGCCAGCCCGGTTTTGCGCTCGTTGCTGACTTCGGTCGGGATCTGCAGGTTGGAACCGCCCATCCGGCGGGACTTCAACTGAACCGAGGGCGAGATATTGCGGATCGCCACCTCGAACACCTCGACCGGGTCTTTGCCTATTTTTTGAGCGGCGGTCTGGAGAGCGGCGTAGACGGCGCGCTCCGCGATCGCCTTCTTGCCGTTCAGCATAATTTTGTTAATAAATCGGCCCAACAGCACGTGGCCGTATTTCCGGTCGGGTGCGTGAACTTTGCGTAGAGTGATCTTTTTTCTGGGCATAGCTGGATCGATTAACCGCTGACGGCCGCCGCGGTGGCAGTGGTAGCGCCGCTCTTTTTGGTGCCGTACTTACTCCGGCCCTGTTTCCGATCAGTCGTGCCGGCGGTATCCAGATGTCCACGGACGATGTGATACCGGACGCCAGGTAGATCCTTCACCCGACCGCCCCGGATCATCACAATGGAGTGCTCTTGCAGGTTGTGACCGATGCCGGGGATGTAGGCGGTGACCTCCATCCGATTGGTCAGCCGCACCCGGGCGATCTTCCGCAGAGCCGAGTTGGGCTTCTTGGGCGTAGTCGTAGTGACTTTCACGCAAACTCCCCGCTTGAAGGGCGAACCTTTGGGCAGTTTGACCGGCCGCATTTTGAGGGTGTTGAACCGGCGCTGCAGCGCCGGTGACTTGCTTTTCTTAGCCGCCACCTTGCGCGCCTTCCGCAGTAGTTGATTGATTGTGGGCATATCGTCAGAATCCTTTTGTCGCGGGGGGTATCCCGCTAGACATAGAGTTTAGGTGAAGTTAAGCTGATCTGTCAACCTTGGCACGCATTAGTTGCGGGGCATGGTACTTAAAACCGGTCCCGGCCGGGATGAGGCGACCGACGATGACATTCTCTTTCAGTCCCTTAAGATAGTCGACCTTGCCGATGACGGCGGCGTCCACTAACACCCGAGTGGTCTCTTGGAAGGAGGCGGCCGAGAGGAAGCTCTCGGTGTTGAGGGCGGCTTTGGAGACGCCCAGCAGCAGATGCGAGGCGGTCGGTGGGGTCTTGCCTTTGGCGACCAACGCAAGGGCCACCCGTTCGAACTTTAGCCGTTCCACGATCTCGCCGACGATGAAACCGCTGTCCCCTTCCCGCTCGATCCGCACCTTCGAGAACATCTGCCGGACTACGGCCTCAACGTGCTTGTCATTGATATTCTGCCCCTGCAATGAGTAGATCTTCTGGATCTCCTCGATGATGTAACGCTGGGTCGCCTCCACCCCCTTCAGTTTCATCAAGTCGCGCAGATTGAGCTGACCCTCGGTCAACTGCTGGCCGCGGACAACTCTGTCGCCGTCCTGGACCCGCAGGAAGGTCCAACTGCCTAACGGGTATTCATAGGTCTCCTTTGTCTTGTAAACTAGGGTCAGGCCGGTGCCTTCGATCGTTACCGTTCCACTGACCGGCGCCTTCACCTCGATTCCGTCGGCGGCAGTGTAAAGTACGTCTCCCTTTTTGACCTTGTCACCAGATTTGACCGCAAGTTTGGCGTCTTTACCCGCGACCAGTTCGGTCTGGCCATCGATCTCGGTCTGCAGGCGCAAGAGTTTTTTGTTGCCGACCTCTAGGATATTAGCCAGTCCGCCCCCCGGCGCCATGATGGCCTCGGCTTTAGGTACGCGGGCCTCAAATAGTTCCTCCACCCGCGGCAGACCTTGGGTGATATCGGCGGCAGAGGCCACCCCGCCAGTATGGAAGGTCTTCATGGTCAGCTGGGTCCCCGGTTCGCCGATACTCTGAGCGGCCACGATCCCAACGGCTTCACCCAGTTCGACCAGCCGGCCGGTAGCTAGATTCTTACCGTAGCATTTTTGGCAGATACCCCACTCTGACTCGCATGTGACCATTGACCGGACTTTAACACCGCGAACGTCGGCCGCCACAATGTCGCGAGCCAACTCTTCGGTAACGTAGTCACCTTTGGCGGCGATGATCTTGCCGGTAGCGGTCTTAACTTCGTCTGCCAGATACCGGCCATCGAGCCGCTTGACCAACGGGTCGCCCAGCATGTTGTCTCTCTGCTCATCCAAAATGATGCCTCGGCCGGTACCGCAGTTCTCTTGGGCCACAACGATGTCTTGGCAGACATCCACCAACCGGCGGGTGAGATACCCGGCGTCGGAGGTACGCAGAGCTGTATCGGACAGACCCTTGCGAGCGCCGTGTGTAGATAGGAAGTACTCCAGCGAGTTAAGACCTTCTTTGTAGTTGGACTTGACCGGCAGTTCGATGATCTGACCGGCTGGGTTGACCTTCACCCCGACGATACCGACTGTCTGATTCAGCTGCTCCAAACTCCCGCGCGCGCCGGAGGCCACCATCATGGTGATAGGACTAAACGGTTGCGCGGCGGTCTGGGCTTTCAGCAGTAGTTCGATCTCTTGTTTAGTTTTGCCCCAGAGCGTAGTCACCAATCGCCGCCGTTCGTCAGCGGTGATCAACCCTTCCTTGAACTGATCTTTGATCATGTCCACCTTGGCATCGGTGTTGTTAATCAAACTGCTTTTTTCGGCCGGGATGTCCAGATCACCGACGCTAAAAGTGGCGCCCGACACGGTCGCGTACTGAAAACCGAGATCTTTAATATCGTTCACCAGCTTGACCGAGGCCGCGTCGCCCAGTAATTTGTAGCAGTCATTGATCACCCGTTTGAGGGTCTTTTTGTCGAGCACTTCATTGATATAGCCGAGCTCCTCGGGCACCAACCGGTTAAAGATCAGCCGGCCCAAGGTGGTCTCGGTCAGCGTTCCCCCGATCGGGACCCGGATAGGCATATGTAGAGTAATAGCACCGGCATCGTAGGCCAGTTCGGCCTCGTCAATATCGCGGTAGTTCTTGGCTACCGCTGACACGTTGCCGGCCAATGTGAGATAGTACATTCCCAACACGATATCTTGATCGGGCAGAACGATCGGGTCGCCGGTAGCGGGTTTCAACAAGTTCTTGGTCGAGAGCATGATCTCTTTGGCCTCGGTCTGGGCTTGGGTGGACAACGGCAGATGGATAGCCATCTGGTCACCGTCGAAGTCGGCGTTGAAGGCGGTACAGGTCAGCGGATGCAACTGAATGGCGTTGCCTTCGACCAGAATGGGCTTGAAGGCCTGGATCCCCAGCCGGTGAAGGGTCGGAGCACGGTTCAACAACACGTAATGCTGACTGATGACCTCATCCAGCGCATCCCAGACCTCGTCGATCTCTTTCTCCACCAACTTGCCGGCGGTCTTGACGTTATGCACCAAACCGTCACGCAGAAGAACAGAGATAACGAACGGCTTGAACAGCTCCAGCGCGATCGATTTGGGGATACCGCATTCGTCCAGTTTCAGATTCGGACCGACCACGATGACCGAGCGGCCGGAGTAGTCCACGCGTTTGCCGAGCAGGTTCTGGCGGAAACGGCCTTGTTTGCCTTTCAACAGGTCGCTTAGTGATTTCAGTTTGCGCTTGGAGGCCGCCGTGGTTGAGGTCTCGCGGGCGGTGATGTCGAACAGCGAATCAACGGCTTCCTGCAGCATTCGTTTCTCGTTGCGGGTGATGACCTCCGGCGCGCCGATCTCAACCAATTTTTTCAACCGATTGTTGCGGTTGATGACCCGACGATAGAGGTCGTTCAAATCAGAGGTGGCGAACCGTCCGCCGTCGAGTTGGACCATCGGCCGCAGGTCCGGCGGGATGACGGGGAGGGTGGTGATCAGCATCCAGGACGGATGCAGACCGGCCTTCATAAAGCCCTCTAGTAGCTTCAATCGTTTTTGCAGACGCTTATATTTCTGGCCGGTGGCGTCCTTCAGTTGGGCTTTGGCTTGTTTGATCTCGGCATCTAGTCCCATATCTTTGACCAACTGATAGACCGCCTCGGCACCGATGCCAGCCCGGAACACCTGACCGTACTTCAGCGAGAGGTTGCGGTATTCGTGTTCGGTGAGGATCTTTTTCATCTGTAGGTCTTTGACCTCAGTCACCGCCGTTTGATAGGCGATCTTCAGTTTCCCCAGCCGCTCCTCCAGCTCGGCTCCGCCGGTAGCCGCCTGTTTGGCCTCGTTCTTAATATTTTTAATATGGGCTCTGTACTCTTGCTCCAACTGCTGGAGGGCCTGCGTCCTCGCCTCCTCATCCATGCCGATAATAATGTAAGCGGCAAAATAGATGACCTGTTCCAAGCGTTTAGCGGGAACGTTCAGGGTCAACCCTAGCCGGGAAGGCGTGCCTTTCAAGTACCAAATATGACTGACCGGAGCGGCCAGTTGAATATGACCCATTCGCTCGCGACGGACCACCGCGCGCGTTACCTCCACGCCGCATTTGTCGCAGACGATGCCCTTATAGCGGATCTTTTTGTACTTGCCGCAATAACACTCCCAATCCTTGGTCGGACCGAAGATGCGTTCGTCGAACAGCCCGTCCTTTTCGGGACGCAGGGTGCGGTAGTTAATGGTCTCCGGCTTGGTGATCTCGCCGTGCGACCAGGCCATGATCTGTTCGGGTGAAGCCACGCCGATGCGGACCGCCAAAAAGTCGGCCCGGTCTGAATACGTCTGGGTTGATTCGGCTGGATGCATGATGGTTATTTGCGCTTAGGTTTGGATATGATCTTGCTGGCGCTGACCCCCGTCTCGCCGATCGGGCGAGCCAGTTCTTCCGGCGAGTTTAAGACCTGCACGTTCAATCCCAGCCCCTGCAGTTCTTTGACGATGACATTGAAGGCCTCCGGGGTCTGGGGTTTTTGGATCGGTTCATTTTTGATAATGGCCTCGTAAGTCCGCGACCGACCTTGGACATCGTCCGACTTGATGGTCAACATCTCTTCCAGAGTGTGGGCTGCGCCGTAACCCTCAAACGCCCACCCCTCCATCTCCCCGAACCTTTGACCGCCGAGTTGGGCCTTGCCCCCCAACGGCTGTTGGGTCACCAGCGCGTAGGGACCGATCGACCGGGCGTGAATCTTATCGTCCACCATGTGGATCAGCTTCATAATATAGGTTACTCCCACGGTGGTGGGCTGGCCGAAGACCTGACCGGTACGCCCATCGTAGAGTTGGATCTTGCCGCTTGCGGGTAGTCCGGCGGATTGAAGCGTCTCGACGATGTCTTCCATATCGATCCCTTCGAAGACCGGATTGACAGCGTTGAAGTTGAGCTTGCCGGCCGCCCAACCCAAATGGGTCTCCAAGATCTGACCTAGGTTCATCCGGGCGATGACACCCAGAGGATTTAAAATAATATCCACCGGCGTACCGTCCTCCATGAACGGCATGTCGGCCTGCGGCACCACCTGGGCGATGACGCCCTTATTGCCGTGCCGGCCGGCCAGTTTATCGCCGACCGAGATCTTGCGCATCTGAGCGATGAAAACGTAGATCTTTTTTAAGACCCCGACCTCCAGTTTGTCGCCTCTGTCGGCATCAAATATCTTCACCCCGATGATCTTGCCGTAGCCGCCATGAGGCATCCGCAGCGAAGTGTCTTTGACGTCTTTAACTTTTTCACCAAAGATCGCTCTTAGGAGCCGCTCCTCGGCAGTCAGTTCGGTCTCACCCTTTGGGGTGATCTTGCCGACTAGAATGTCGCCGCCTTTGACCTTGGCCCCGATCCGAATCACCCCATCCTCGTCCAGATCGGCCACCGCGTCCTCCCCCACATTAGGGATATCGCGCGTGGTGATCTCCGGACCCAGCTTCGAGTCGCGAACGTCTGCCTCTTCCCGTTTAATATGAATGGAGGTAAAGACGTCATCTTTGACTAATCGATCGGAGATGACGATAGCGTCCTGATAGTTAGCACCACTCCACGGCATAAACGCGACTAGAACGTTGCGTCCCAAAGCGAGATGTCCGTTCTTAATAGCCGGACCGTCGCACAGGGGTTGACCCTTTTTAACCTTCTGACCGGCAGTCACCAGCGGGATCTGGTTGAGATTGGTCTCGTGGTTGGAGCGGACGAATTTAGTCAGTTCAAAAGTGATCGTGTTGCGCTTGCCCTCGGGCTGGAACTCGATCCGGCCGCCGTCCACATACTTGATCACGCCGTTGCTGGGAGCAGTCATGACCCAGCCCGAGCCCAGAGCCGCATCGTACTCCATTCCGGTCCCCACAATCGGAACTTGCGGGTTCACTAGTGGTACAGCTTGGCGCTGCATATTGGAGCCCATCAGCGCCCGTTTGGCGTCATCGTGTTCCACGAACGGGATCAGGGCGGTAGTTACGCTGACGATCTGTTTGGGGGAGACGTCGGCGTAGCTGACCCGGCCAATCGAAACCGTACCGGGTTCACCCTGCTGGCGCGCCGGCACATGGGCAGAGAGGACCTGGCCGTGAGTGTCGACCGGGATATTCGACTGGGCGATGGTCATCTCTTCCTCGATGTGCGCATCGAGATATTCGACCTGTCCGGTCAGAAAGGTCCTGACGGGCAGTTCGGCAATATCGGTCAGCCGAGCCAACTTGTCGGCCAAGCCGGCATCGATGACCGTGCCGGCGGAGGCGACGATGTTGCGGCTTTTGGGATCAACTACATCCTTATAGAGCGTGCGGCCTACCCCCGCCCTGCCATCGTTGGCGACCACCGAGGCCAGCCGGCGATACGGGGTTTCAATAAAACCGTAGTCGTTGATGCGAGCGTAGGTGGACAGGTGTCCGACCAGACCGATGTTCTGGCCTTCCGGCGTTTGGATGGGGCAGATGCGGCCATAGTGGCTGGTATGCACGTCGCGGACATCAAAGCCGGCCCGCTCCCGCGACAGTCCGCCCGGACCCATGGCACTTAACCGCCGTTTATGTTCCAGTTCGGCCAAGGGATTGGTCTGGTCCATGAATTGAGAGAGTTGGGAGGAGCCAAAGAACTCCTGCATGATGGCCGAGATCGGCCGGGCGTTGATCAGCTGGGCCGGGGTGATGGTATTGATGTCGGAGACGCTCATCCGGTCCTTGACGATGCGCTCGACTCTCAAAAGCCCGGTGCGAAACTTCATCTGCATCAGTTCCCCCACCGCCCGCACCCGACGATTTTTCAAATGGTCAACATCGTCGGCCGGGCCGCCGTCGTTATCGAGCCGAATGATCTCTCGCACGATAGCCACTAGATCCTCTTTGGTCAGCACCCGGTGGGCCCGATCATTCTTGGTATCCAGTTTCAAGCGCTTGTTGAGTTTATACCGGCCGACGGCGCCGAGATCATAGCGGCGAAAATTCTGGAAGGTGTTCACAAACAGCGTCCGGGCGTTGTCGACCGTCGCCAAATCCCCGGGGCGGATCTTTTTGTAGACCTCCAACAGCGCTTGGTCGGTCGATTTAGCCGGGTCCTTGTCGATGGTGGTTTTAATAAAACTGAGTTTGGGATCGTTATCAACGTCGGCAAAGGCCTCGGCCAGCTCCGAGTCGCTACTCATCCCGAACGCTCGCAACAAGGTCGTCACTAGGGTCTTGCGTTTGCGATCGATTTTAACCGAGATGACACCCTTGCTGTTGGTCTCGATCTCCAGCCACGCCCCCCGTTCGGGAATGATCTTCACGCCGTACTGGCCGTGACGCAGTCCGTCTTCCCGCGTGAACAACACGCCGGAGGACCGGACCAACTGGGAGACGATCACCCGTTCGACTCCGTTAATAATAAAAGTCCCCGATGCGGTCATCACCGGGATATCACCCAAAAATACTTCCTGCTCTTTAATCTCGCCTGTGTTCTTGTTCACCAGTCGGAGTCTGGCCCTGAGGCTCGCCTCGAAGGTGGCGTACTGGTCCCGGGACTGGGCTTCGGTATGCTTCGGCTCTTCGAGATAGTAGTTAACAAGGTGCAACTCTAAATTCTTCCCCGTCAGATCTTCGATGGGGGTGATCTCATCAAACAGGTCCCGGAGTCCTTCTCGCAGGAAGTAGTCGTAGGAGCGCCGTTGTAAACTGTTGAGTTCAGGAAGCGGATGGACTCGCTTCGGATCGGTATACCACTTGTCGGGGTAGTTGTCGTTCTCGGTAATTAAAATGTGTGGCTCGAGGGCTTTTTTCGACATAAAAATCTCTCTCTTTGAAAAGCTACCTAATCAAAAAGTCGCAATGAGACCTGCTTTTAACGCGAGGTCATAATAAGACAGTAGCTAAAATTAAGGAGGCCGTCAAGGTCTTGCAAACTTTTTCCATTATAAGGATGGAAATCAGGGCCTGCAACCCTTTTTCAGAAGACAATTTGGAAGGTCCGGGTGCGGGCCAGAATGCCGTTTATCTCCACCTTGACCTCGAATGTGCCGATGGGCCAGAGTTTATCGCTCCAGAGGCGGCCAAATCGCTCGCGAGAGAGTTCGAACCGGAGCGGGGCGGTGCCCTGGGGTACGGCAGTAAAACTGGCCACCGACTGGTCAGCAGCGACGTATCTAACCATAACCACGATCGTAGCGCTTGGGGCTGACTGCCCGATGGTCAGTTGGACGTAGATAACGTTCGTGGACCGCGAGAAACTGGTCGCGGTCGTACCCAGCTCCCCTGCGGAGGTCAGCTGATCGGAAAAAGCGATCTGTTGAACTACCCGGGCGGCGTTCAACCGGTCGGCCTCCGTGTCACTGACTACTTTGAAGAAGATGGTCTTAGCGAGCCGGCCGCCCAGCCAGACCTCCGCTCGGTACTCCCCTACCTCCCAGCCGATATCTTGACGCTCCAGCCGAGAGGCAAGCGTACTGACGGATTTGGTCCGGTCAAAATCGAATGGTGAACTATCTGACCGCCGACCGGAGAAGTCCTCGGTTGCCAGAACGGTGGTCGGCAGTTTGAACCATCGAACCTGCACCGGGATACTGCCGGCTGGATTGGCCACCTCGGCGGTCAGATAGATAACCGGTTGGCTGACCGGTATCTCGGTTAAACTATTCATCGGCTCGTTGGTCAGACCGATGCCGCTGGTCACTGCCACGGAGGCAACTGTCATCGCCGGAGTCGACGAACAACCTACCGCCGTGAGCGCTATCAACCCTAGTCCCCCAACTAGTCCGGCTAAAAGTTTAGTCATAGGGTCATCTCCCGCAGGATCCTGATCCGGTCCTCCGCCGGCGGATGCGTGGAGTAGAGATACCCAAGTCGCTTGCCCATCCCGGGAAAAGGATTGGCGATAAACAGATGCGCGGTGGCTCGATTGGCCGTCCGCATCCCGGTCGGATAGGCAGAGATCTTCACCAGAGCCGCCGCTAGCCCCTCCGGATAACGGGTCAGCATAGCGCCCGAGGCGTCCGCCAGAAATTCGCGTTTGCGGGAGATGGCGAAGTAGAGCAGTCGCGCGAACAGTGGTGCCACTACCGCCAGAACCACACCGATCAGAACGATCACGCCGCCGGTTTTGGAATCATCCCGCCGACTGTTAATCCGTGAGCGCATGAACCAGTCGGCTAATAGCGCCACCACCCCCACCAGCGTGATGACGACTGTCGAGAGCAGGATGTCCCAGTTGCGGATATGGGATAGTTCGTGGGCGATCACTCCTTCCAGCTCGGTCTTCTCCAGCCGGTCCACCAGACCTTGGGTCAGGGCGATACTGGCGTGCTTGGGGTCCCGGCCGGCGGCGAACGCGTTGGGGGCCGGGTCCTCGATCATATATATCTTAGGCATCGGGATACCGGCAGTAATACTTAAGTTTTCGACTAAGTGCTCAACTTTGCGCTCGGCCAGCGACGCATCCGGTTTGAGAAGCCGGGCGCGCGAGACAGTGAGAGCTAGTTTATCGCTATTGAAGTAGCTGAACCAACTCATCGCCACGCTGACCCCGACCGCCCACCATAAAATAGCGGCGCTGTCATACGCCACAGACAGAACATAGCCCAGTCCGATGATCACAGTAAAAAAGACCACTAGCAACACGGCCGTACGGCGCTGATTGGCAGCTATCTCCCGGTACATGCTTGGCCTCGACTAATTAAAATTTAACTTCCGGCACCGCCCGCTCGGCAATATCCTCCAGTTCGAACAGCTCCCGCCGGACAAAATTGAACATCCGGGCAAAGATACTGGCCGGAAAGATCTCGCGGCGAGTGTTGTAGTCGCGCACGTTGGTGTTGTAGAACCTCCGAGCCGACATAATTTTATTCTCGGTGTCACTTAACTCTTCCTGCAGGGCCAGAAAATTCTGGTTGGCCTTCAAGTCGGGGTAGTTCTCGGCCACGGCAAAGACGCTCCGGAGGGCGTGAGTCAGCACGTTCTCGGCTTCCGCCTTTTTAGCCAAGTCCCCCGACTCCCCGGCCGATACTGCCTGGGCCCTGGCCGTCGTTACCTTCTCGAACAGCTCCCGCTCGTGCGCCGCGTAGCCCTCGACCGTTTTGATTAAGTTGGGGATCAGATCGTGCCGGCGCTTGAGTTGGACATCAATATCACTGGCCGACTCATCCACCCGATTCTTTAAAACTACCAGTCCGTTAAACATCCCGATCGCCCAGAGAGCGATCACCACCAAGATGATGAGAAGCCATAACCATGCCATAGGATACCTCTTATGTGAGTTCTTAAGAATTAGACGGGTAAAGTATACTCTCCTGTGACGGTTTAGGGAACAACAGGGTCAGATAAGCCGTTTTGCCTAGTTCGCCCCAAGTCAGGTGCCGTGTCCAAGGAGATAACCACCAACCGTTCTTGCGCCAGGCCGAGTCGGTCGCCGAGTGGTTGATGATGGGAAAATCCTTACCCAAAAATTGCTGAAAGGTGATCAGCGCCCGGCGCTGATGATAGGGGGAGGTCACCAAGATAATAGACCGGAGGTTGTGTTCGGCGACCAACGCTTGCACGTTCTGGGCGTTCCCGATCGTGTCGCGCGCGACCTCTTCCAGAATGATACTCGCCTCCGGTACTCCGGCCGCTACCGCCAGTTGACGCATAGCAGCTGCGTTGGAGACACCTTCGTCGCGGGCCGCTCCAGACATGATCATGACAGGCGCCCACCGGTCTCGGTAGAGTTTGACTCCCTCCTCTACCCGCTCACCGGTCTCGCCGCCGCTGATCACCACGATAGCGTCCGCCGGTTTTAGCGTATCTTGCGGCGACAAGTAAAATCCGACGGCGACCATCAGCCCCGCGCCGACTGCGACCATCCCACAGGTGGCCCCCACTAGCCACTTCACGACGGCAACTGCAATACCTGCCCTACCGCCAAACTATACGGCGGTGCGATCTTGTTCAGTTCGGCCAGTTCCTGCCAGTTCAGTTCCAGCGCCGCCGCCACCCCGGCCAGCGTATCCCCCGCTTTGACCGTGTAGGTACCGGTGCTTTTGAGATTAAGCGTGTCCGCGTCGCCTGCGTCTGTTGCGTCCGCGGCTGGCGCGGTGGTCTCGAACCGATCGGTACCGGGATTGATGATCCCCATCGGTTTGATGAAGACGGTGGCGATCAGGCCGCGAAAAGCGAAGATCAGAAAGATAGCGCTAAAGAACAGCGCGTACAACACGATGATAGAAAATGGGTCTTCCCGGAACCGCTGTTTCAGACGATACCCATACCGACGAGTTCTGTGCGACATCTCCATAACATTCAAATTTCAAATCTAATGCCTCGATTCTTTCTTTTTGGTGGGCGAGAGAGGAATCGAACCTCCATGAGATTGCTCTCACTACGACCTGAACGTAGCGCGTCTACCGTTCCGCCACTCGCCCGCCGTGGTGGACGGGGTGGGACTCGAACCCACAAGGCCTTGCAGCCACGACATTTTAAGTGTCGCGTGTATACCATTCCACCACCCGTCCTGGAGGCCAGGAGGAGAGTCGAACTCCTGTGAGAGGTTTTGCAGACCTCTGCCTAACCGCTCGGCCACCTGGCCTGAATATTTTTCAAGTTGACTGAACCCAAATCACGAACTAAATATTAGCCCATGCTTCGCCCGATGACTACGCAGGGCCGTCTTCGCTTGAATTTTTAATATGGCGTAAGCCAGGCGTAGTCCGTCAGCTGACGGACGAAGATTGGAGCGGGAGACGGGACTCGCACCCGCGACCTCTTCCTTGGCAAGGAAGCGTTCTACTACTGAACTACTCCCGCCTACGTTGCTCCGCAACTTCGGTGGGCAGGCCCGCGAAACTACGGAATAACTGGCTGATAATATGTAAACTCCGATTTGGGGCCGAGGGGGGGGATCGTACACCCGACACGAAGTTCTTCAGACTTCTGCTCTACCACTGAGCTACCTCGGCATTACACTATCCATAATATAGTAAGTTTTCAACTGGTGGACCCGGCAGGATTCGAACCTGCGACACCTCGGACCCCGCACAAAGATTTGGATCGCACTGGTGGACACTGCTGGATTCGAACCAGCGACCTTTCGGATGTAAGCCGAATGCTCTAACCAACTGAGCTAAGTGTCC
>CAYOXG010000004.1:0-398 GCA_964407885.1 uncultured Candidatus Saccharibacteria bacterium
GTAAAGTAAATGGGCGGGACATGTCTGCGCGCTGGTGGGCGGAGATACTTGAAAAACTAATTCACTTCGAAAATCTTGTGTTTATCCCGGTGGCCAGAAACAAGCTCAATGTTGGCTTCGGGTACACGGAAATTACGCGCTAATATTTCTACCACCACCAGATTGGCCTTGCCTTTCTCTGGCGCCGTCCGCACCCACACCTTAAAACTGCCATCCAGCAGTTCCTCGATGGCGTTGCGGCTAGACCTCGGCACGACCAGAACCTTCAAGCGCATAGCTTCAGTGTACCTTAAGTCGCCTGCGCTGTTTGTCGCGCCTCGCGAATTTGCGCCGTATCCAGCTCACCCCGCAACTGCGAGTATTCACTGGCGGTAATTATCCGGGGCAGGGCGGCCCCC
>CAYOXG010000004.1:408-14132 GCA_964407885.1 uncultured Candidatus Saccharibacteria bacterium
CGTCCGCACCCACACCTTAAAACTGCCATCCGGCAGTTCCTCGATGGCGTTGCGGCTAGACCTCGGCACAACCACCACCTTAATTCTCATACCTTTTTAGTGTACTCTACGCCACCTGTACTACTCGGCGAGCTTCCTCTATTTTTGCCGCGTCCAATTCACCCCGCAACTGCGAGTATTCATGAGCGGTAATTATCCAGGGCAGGGCGGCCCCCAACTCCCGCTCCGCCGTGTCCAACTCCCCGGCAAAGATCATCTGGAGAATGCGCTGCCTAGCCGACTGATTTAACCGGCGGTACTCCGCCGTATGCTTCAGCTCTAACTGCACCGCGTTTTGGATGACCCGCTCCTTTTGTTCAAACTCCGTTTCAGTAAATCTACTCAGTAGTCCTCTGGCCGTCTCTGACGCGATATGGCGGCTGGCAGACAACCACCTGATCAGCTCCCGACGCTGGCGGTGTACCTGCGATACGATGGTGGACAGTTTATCCAACAGTAGTTGTTTGCCGTGGAAACTGATCCACTCTGCCTCGCTCCGCCACCGTATCTTTTCCGTCTCGGTCAGCGCGTCCTCGGCCAGCACCACTTCGATCCGATGAACTACCTCTAAGCCCGAATCAATAAAATCATCAATAACATTAACCAGTCCCTCCATGTGTTCAATTTCGGTGCAGGCCTCGAAACCCGCCTCCCACTGCCGCGCCTCATCCTCGGTAAAAACACCCAAACCCAATGCCTCGCTGATCTTGGCATGGATCTCCGCACGCAAGCCAGCCACTTCCGTGGCTGGTAGCGCTTCTGTTTCTAGTTCATGTTCGCCCTGCTCCATGTCTCCAATTTATCACTTATCACTTATCACTTTCTTTAGCTGCATCCTGTCGTAGTGCCGCATTCGCGACAAGCGTAACAGGTCCCGTTGCGGACCATTAAGGCGCCGCAGGTTGGACAGGGCGGCGCCGAGCCCTCTACCACATCCCCGTTGGCCTCCATCTTGATATGGAAGGTCTCTTGCAGGGGCAGAGTGATCGGTTCCGGGGTCTCTTCCGCTACCGTCTCCCCCGTTTGATCTTTGGTATCGATGTTAGTCACATCCGTACTCTCCAAACTCTTGGCCACATCCTCGCCGATAATGCCGAACATCACCTGTTTATTCACCGACAAGAACTGCCGCCCCAACCACCGAGCGATGTAGTCAGGGATAGATTTAGCGAACGGCACATCCGGGTCGTCGGTCGCACCCCACGGCTCGAACCGCATATTGATGAGTGAATCGATCAGCGACTCGACTGATTCGCCCCGCTGTAACGCTTTAGACATCAACCGCGCCAGCGTATCCAACAGACCCGACACCATCGAACCCTCCCGCGCGGATTTCAGGAATATCTCACCCAGCCGGCCGTCCTCAAAGTGATTGGCGGTAATGTAGACCTTGTGGTTGCCCACGATAAAACTATGCGTGATGCCGTGGCGGGTCTTGGGCATCTTGACCTCCGGCAGTTTCACTGGCGTTGGGCTGGCCGCCGGCTCCTCTTTGCGTTTGGCCGACAGCGGTTGCGACGCCTTGCAGTTATCGCGATACAGCGCCAACGCTTTCAATCCCTTCCGCCAGGCCTCGATGTAGACCTCCTCAACTTCCTCAACCGTCACCTCCTCCGGCATGTTCACGGTTTTGCTGATGGCGCCAGAAATGAACGGCTGGGTCACCGCCATAATTTCTAAGTGCGCCATCGCCCGAATAAATCTTTTGCCATCGCCACAGCGATTGGCGCAGTCAAAGATAGCCAGATGCTCGTCCTTGATGTGCAGCGCGCCCTCGATCTTGCCGGTCTCCAAAATATAATCGGTGATGACTTTCACCTCGCTACCGCCGTACCCCAACCGTTCCAGCGCCGGCGCCACCGATTGATTGACGATCGAGTATCCGCCGCCGCCGGCTAGTTTTTTGTATTTGACCAACGCAAAGTCCGGTTCGATCCCAGTGGTGTCCGCGTCCATCAAGGGACCGATGGTCCCGGTCGGCGCCAGCACCGTGGCCTGCGCGTTGCGAAAGCCGTAGTTCTCGCCCAGTTCTAACGCTTCATCCCAATCCTGTTTGGCCGCGGTCAACAGTTCCGTCGACACATTGTTAGCGTCGAGCTGATGCGCGGCATCCCGATGCATGCTGATCACCTCCAACATACTCTCGCGATTTTTGGCGTAACTCGGGAATGGTCCCACTTGTTTGGCGATCCGGGCTGACTGGCCGTAAGCCCGTCCCGTCATCATGGCAGTGATGGCCGCTGACAGCGCCCGGCCTCTGTCCGAGTCGTAAGGCAGTCCCGCCCGCATCAGATAGGCCCCTAAGTTAGCGTAGCCCAGCCCCAGCGGCCGAAAGTCGTGCGAGTTTTGAGCCATCGCCCGCGCCGGATAGGACGAAAAATCGACCAAGATCTCCTGTGCCAGAATAAAGATGTCCACCGCGTGGTGGAACGCCTCGATGTTGAAACTCCCATCCTCGTCCATAAACTTAACCAAATTGATGGAGGCCAAGTTGCAGGAGGTGTCATCCAAAAACATATACTCACTGCACGGGTTACTGCCGTTGATCCGGCCACTGGCCTTACAGGTGTGCCACCGGTTGATAGTGGTGTCGTACTGCATCCCCGGGTCAGCGCACCGCCATGCCGCTTCAGCGATCTCGCGCATGATCTGCTTGGCCGGATAGGTGTGCACCACCTTGCCGGATAGCACCTCATGTGTCTGCCATTCACCGCCAGTTAAGTAAGCCCGCATAAATTCGTCGGTCACCCGGACCGAGTTGTTCGAGTTCTGTCCGCCGACGGTCTGATAGGCCTCGCCGTTAAAATCGGCCGGCAATCCGCCGTACTCGATCAGGATCTTGGCCTTCTCCTCCTCTCGCGCTTTCCAACGGATAAAGTTCATGATCTCGGGATGATCGACATTCAAGATGACCATCTTAGCCGCCCGGCGGGTGGTCCCGCCCGACTTAGTCGCGCCAGCCGAGGCGTTAAACACATTCAAGAACGACATCACCCCACTGCTGGTCCCACCACCGGATAGCAGTTCAAAGCGCGACCGTAGCGGCGAGAAGTTAGTCCCGGTGCCGCTACCGTGCTTAAACAGTTGTGACTCTTTCTTGACCAGATCGAAGATGTCGCCCAAATCGTCCTTGATCGATTGAATGAAACAGGCCGAGCTCTGCGGATGTTCGTAGGCGTTGGTGGCTCGCTCGACTTCATTGGTCTCCGGATTCCAGAAAAAGTTCAGGGTCGAACCGTCAATGTTGTACTCATGCCACAGACCGACATTGAACCACACCGGCGAGTTGAACGCTCCGTACTGATTCACCAAAATATATTTCAATTCATCTTCAAAGGTGTCCGCCAACTCTTTGGTGGGCAGATACCCTAGCGTCTCGCCCGCCGTGCGGATAGTGTGAGCCACTCGATGCACCAACTGGCGGATCGAGGTCTCGCACCCCTCCGGCGTGTTCAGCCCCCGTTTGCGCAGATATTTATAGGCGGCGATCGTCACCGCCGTATCTGACCACGCCAGCGGCGCCTCCACCTGCTTATCCACAAGCACCCGGCCGGTAGCGTCTTTCAGCTCAACCTGCCGTACGCCCCAGTCCAACATTTTAAATATGTCATCCCCCGGGCGGGTGAACCGCCGCACCACCAAATCCTGCTCTGTCTTGGTAATTCCGTTCCCCATAACTAATCACTACTTAGTGGATATTTTGCTCCCATCATGGCTTTTGGTTATCAACTTTTGGATCTCGGTCTTAAAAGTATTTAAGTCAGCGAACTCCCGATAGACCGCCGCGAACCTAATGTAGGCCACTTGGTCCAACTGTTCGATCCTCTTCATCACCGCTTCACCGATCTCGCTACTCGCCACCTCGTCCCGATTGGCCTCGAACATCGCGCGTTCGACATCATCAAGTATGCGCTCTAACTCGCTCGCCACCACCGGCCGTTTGTAAAATGCTTTATAAACTCCGTTAGCGATCTTGCCACGATCAAACAACTCCCGCGAACCGTCTTTTTTTATCACTATCAGCCGCGGATGTTCCAACCGTTCGTAAGTCGTGAACCGAAACCCGCACTTCACGCACTCCCGCCGACGGCGAACTGCCCCGCCCTCATCGGCTTCCCGCGAATCGACTACCGCACTCTCTTCATGACTACATTGTGAACAACGCATAACAAGATGTTGGGGTCGCAACTACTATCCTAACCCCATATCTAGTGTTTCTCCCAAATCCGCTCTAGTAATAGGTAGAGACCAGTTTTATCCCCACCTCCCCACCCCGCCTTGGAGCGGAAACGTCCTGCGTTGAGCCAAACTTGCATCGCGGGGAGATGTTTGAACTAGCCCCGGCGAATGCCGGGGCTAGTGAGTTTCGACCATTAGCGGTAAGCAAGTTTGGCCAATGCGTAGCTTACGCGAACACAGCGGGAAGTTTTGCGCCACTTTTTAAAAAGTGGCAAAAAGGTTTTTACCTAATCTTTTTTCTAATAAACGCTGGCACATCCAACGTATCCTTCTCATCCGCATCCCCGTTGGCCTCCTCACGCACCGCCGGGGCTCTGCTGCCCTTGCGCCGCTGACCATAGCTCTCATCGAAGCCGGTGGCGATGACGGTGATCTTCACCTCGCCCTGCATGGCTTCGTCAATGACCGCGCCGAAGATGATGTTAGCATCCGGATCGGCCGCTTCGGTAATGATCCGAGCCGCTTCGTCAATCTCGTACATCGACATATCCGGCCCGCCGGTGATGTTGAAAAGAATTCCCTTGGCCCCATCGATAGACAGTTCCAGTAATGGAGAATCGATCGCCATCTTGGCCGCTTCCAATGTTCGGCTCTCACCGGTTCCGCGACCGATGCCCATCAACGCCGAACCAGCGTTCTGCATGATCGCCTTCACATCGGCAAAGTCGACGTTGATCATGCCATGCATGGTGATCAGGTCAGAGATACCCTGCACGCCTTGGCGCAAGACATCGTCCACCACCGAGAAAGCATCAAACAACGATGTCTTCTTGTCGATCACCTGCAACAGGCGATCGTTGGGGATGGTGATCAGTGTATCCACCCGTGGCTGCAGTTCCGATAGCCCCTCCTCGGCCACCTTCTTCCGCCGGAGCCCTTCAAAAGAAAACGGTTTTGTCACTACCGCGACGGTCAGCGCCCCCAACTCTCTGGCGATCTCCGCCACGATCGGAGCCGCGCCGGTGCCGGTGCCGCCGCCCAGTCCGCAGGTAATGAACACCATATCGGCGTCCTTCAAAGCGTTATAGATATCCTCTTTGTTCTCCTCCGCCGCTTTCTTTCCCAGCTCAGGGTCCGAGCCGGCGCCAAGCCCACGGGTAGTGGCCTGGCCAATGTGAACCCTAACAGGCGCTTCACAGTAGTGAAGATCCTGCGCGTCGGTGTTGATCGCCACAAACTCAACTCCCTTAATTCGGGAGCCGACCATGCGATTGATCGCATGGCAACCGGATCCCCCCACACCGACCACCTTAATGCGAGCGAAAACGTCCTCTTCCTTGAACTCGGACGATGTCGCATCAGTAGGTCTCTTGCGCGTCACCATAAACTCTCTTCGACCTCCATTAAAAATACTTATATAAAAACCTCCCTGGGGTTCTCCTCGACATCTCATTGTAAAAACCCTACCCTGCCCATGTCAATCAAACGACGGGAAACTGCCTCCCACCGCCCACTTTTTTTACTCTTTCTCTGAAGCCCATCGAGCAAATTGTGCCTGCCGGTAGGCAGGTCAGCCGATAGCAAAATCTTCGCAGCGAAGGTGTTGTTTGAGGAGCGCCAGTGACGAGTTCGCCGAAAGCCAGAAAGAAGATTTTGCTCAAATCGGCTCACAATTTGTGAGTGGGTCCGCCTTTGGGCGCCACCCGTCCGCCGGCTGGCGGATGGGTGGCGGAAGAATATTTATTTGGAGAAAATATTCCTGATCCGGCCGATGATGGAACCGATATCCACCGTCGGGAAAGCTACCCGCATATCTTCCTCGTCCATCCCCCACAACATCAACCCGATTGAAGTGGCAAACCTAGGATCGTCCAGCTTGTCTACCATGCCCTTAAGCTCCACTGGAAAACCAAGTTGCGCTGGCAGACCCAGATGCTCCTTGGCCGATTCAACGATGCCGGGTAGCTTCGCCCCGCCGCCCACCAACACCGCGCCGGCCGGCAACATTCCGTCCCGGCCCACCCGCCGGAGTTCCAACTTCACCATATTGAACAGTTCCGCCAACCGCGCTTCAATGATCTCCGCCACGTACCGGCGTGAGACCACTTGTTCCTCATCCCGATCCATCCGTGATAGATCAATCTTGTCGTTATCAGATAAAGTGATCGGGCTAGCCATGCCGTACTCGATCTTCACCCGCTCAGCCAGATCCAACCCCACTCTCAAACCCAGCGCGATATCCGAAGTGATGTGCGCCGAACCTACCGGGATGACCGCCGAATGATAGATATCTCCCTCCTCGAATACCACCGCACCAGTCGTGCCGGCGCCAATGTCTAAGAGCACCACCCCGAGTTCTTTAGATTTTTTAGACAATACTGCTTTGCTCCCGGCCAGCGGACTCAACACGAATCCGGCCACTGCCACCCCTGCCTGTTCCACTGTCCGCCGAAGATTTTTAATAAAAGGTGAAGCCCCGGTCACCACATGCGCGTCCACCTCCAATCGGTTGCCGCTCATCCCCACCGGGTCCTTAATGCCCTCCTGCCCGTCAACGATGAACATCCGTGGGATAACATGCAAAATCTCCCGATTGGCCGGTACGGTCACCGATTGAGCCGTCTCGATCACCCGCATTACATCATCCTGCACGATCTCCTCCCGGCCGCGGGTCAGCGCGATCAAGCCCTTGTTATTGGTCGAGCTAACGTGTTCACCGGAGATGGAGACGTAGACCGCCTCCACCGGCAAACCGGCCATCCGTTCGGCATCCTCCACCGAACCGCTAATGGCGGCCACGGCTTCCTCCACATCGGTGATCACCCCCCGGCGCATGCCTGAGCCCTCGCGAACGCCCACCCCGACGATGCTGGGATGGGTCTCGCCCTCGGCGCGGTGCCCGATCACCGTGACCACTTGCGAATCACCAATATCAATACCGACCGAGATCTTCTCTTTCATATATGATTGTTTGCCGAAAAATCTGCTCTTATTCTAGCCCAAACTACCCCGGAGCGCCAAATCTGGGCTCCGGCGGCCTGACTCGGCCGCCGCGATATGCTCCCAGGCCCTGTCCTCCAGTGCCTCCATTCGCTTGGCCTCCTTGGCGCTACCGTGATGAACTCCGGCCAAATGGAACAGCCCGTGGACGAACAGCCGAGCGAATTCATCTTTGTTGCGCACTCGCGCCTGCTTGGCTTGCGCTTCAACCCGGTCATACGAAATGTAAATATCACCTAAATAATACTTGTCGCCTTTGGGAACAAAATCTTTGGGATTTGTCTCCGCATACGCGAACGACAGAATATTGGTCGGCCTGTCCTGATGCCGATACTGCGCGTTCAGTTCGCGCAGATGCGCGTCGTCGGTTATGACCAAACCCACCTCGTTCCTATCAGATAATTTGGTCAAAGCGATCACCACGTCAAAAATAAAATGGACGAACTCATCACCCACCCCTTCGATCCCGCACCGGTCATAGCCAATGTAGACCCGGCTCATAATCACCTATCCGTTCGTTCTCTCCCGCACCAGTTTGGCCACCAGCCCACCGTCGGCTCTGCCGTCAGTCCGCTTCACCACTTCGCCGATCAGCATGCCCACATTCTCGATGCCTTTTTCTGCCACGACCGCCTCAACCACTGCTCGAACTTCGGCTTCACCCATTTCTGCCGGCAAATATTTCGATAACAATTCTAGCTCGGCTTCCTCCTTCTGTTGCAATTCAGCTCGTCCAGCGGCTTTGTACAACTCGATCGATTCTTGACGCTTCTTGGCTTCCTTTTTGACCACCGCCTGATAGTCCTTGTCTTCCATCTGGGTCACGCCAGCGGTGCGCTTCTCGATCTCCATATTATTGAAAGCCGCCGTCAGTAACCGCAGAGTTGAAACCCGCGCTTCATCGTGCGCCTTCAGCGCCTTGATTAGTTCTGCCGCGATTTGTCCTTTCAATTCCATTGGTTAGATCGGTTAAATTAGTGAGATTGGATTATTAAAAGAATTGTATTAGGGACTAATACAATTCTTTTTGCTTCTGCACCCGGATCTTCTCCCTCCGAACAGCTGAAGCCCGCCGCGCCCGCCGCGTGGTCTCCTTCTTGAAAAACTGCCGCTCCTTGGCCTCGGTGATAACTTTGCTCCCGATCACCATTCGGGTGAACCGCCGGAGCATGGCGTCAAAGCTCTCCCGCTCCTGTCTTTTGACAAAAGTAGACATAGGTAGAAAATACCCCTTTTTATCTGTTGGGGCAAGGGTTTTATTGCCGGTCCCGCCACGGGTGCGGACCACTTGCCCGTCATAGCCCCTTGGGCGGCGTCGGGCCCATTAGATGCAGATGCAGATACGGCACGATCTGACCCCCGCCCTCTCCCACATTAAAACTGATGCGATAGCCGGACTCGGCGATACCTAGTCCCTCCGCCAATAGTTTGGCTCGGTAGAGCATCCGCCCGACTATCCCCGTCTGGGCCTCGGTCATTTCGGCGATGCTCTTGATCGGTTCTTTCGGGATGATCAATATATGCACCGGAGCGCTAGGATTAATGTCGTCAAAGGCCAACATCTCATTGTCCTCAAATCTCACCGTATCCGGCTTGAGTTCCCCCCGCGCGAATTTTGCAAAGATTGAATCTTCCATCTATCCCTATCATAACAAAGAAAAATCCCGAGATTTTTTAAAGTACTTGCACTACCACCTGCCGTGTCCTTGGCTTATCTAACTCCACCAAAAACACCTTCTGCCAGACCCCTAAATCTAACACACCATCCTTGACCGGCAAAGTCAGGCAGGGATGCAACAGCATATTCAACAGATGGGCGTGAGCGTTATCGTCTTGCCGCAACTGATTATGCTGATAGTCGCCCTCCGGCGGCACCAGCCGCCGCCAGAATGCGGTCGTGTCTTCCTGCACTCCCTCCTCCAGTTCGTTCACCATCAAGGCCGCCGTGGTGTGTTTGACGAACACCAGCACCGCGCCCTCCCGCACGCCGGTTTGGGTTAACCATCCATTCAGACGCGGGGTCAGGTCAGTAAAGTCAAATTGTCCCCGCGTGTGGATAGTCAGTTCCATACTCGGACGGTTAACTCAATAACCCTTCGGCCGCGAACGGTTCCCACTCGCCGTCAATTTCTTTGAAGGCCTGCAACTGGTGTGTCATCTCGGTATCCGAGTAGACATATTCAACACCAGCCGCCGTCCCGTACTTGCTCCCGCCAAAGGTTTTTTTATCCACCACTCGGGGCTTGGTAGTTCGCTCCAGCTTCAATCGTCCCAAGGGACTGTCGAACACGATAAACTCGATCTCTCCGCGCGGGACATCAGCCAGCGCCATCTTGCCTTGGTCAATGACCGTAAACTGACTCTGCACCCGATCCAAAATTGTCGCCCACCTGTCATCATCCATCCCGTTGAATTTAAATCCCACCGACTACTCACTACCAACTACCTACTCTTCCTCTCCTTCAACTTCCGCTGAACGGTTCTCAACATATCGCGATCCAGCACCGACTCTTGCGTCCCGTCCTGCAGGTCGCGAATGATCACACCCTCGTCATGGACCTCCCGTTCGCCGATGATCACCGCCAAACTGGTCCCCAACCGATCCGCGACCCTAAGTTGCGCCTTAATACTCCCGCGCCCCAGCGCATGCGCGGTCTGATACCCGGCGCCGTCCAACTGGTCGATCACCCGAATGGCTTTCTTTTTGGCCTCATCGCCCAGCTGAACTACGAACACATTCGGAATGAGCGGATCAGGTACTTCTACCGATTGACGCTTTAACTCCTCTATCGTCCGCTCTACCCCCACCGCGAACCCCACCGCCGGCGTGTCCGGGCCGCCCAGCAGTTTGACTAAGCCATCGTAGCGCCCGCCGGCGCCGAGCGACAGCCCGTCGGCCTCCGCCACCACCTCGAACACCGTGTGGGTGTAGTAGTCCAACCCCCGCACCAGCCGGGGATTAAGTTCATACTTCACCCGCATATCATCCAGATACTCCAGCACTTTGGTGAAATAGTTGCGCGACTCGGCGCTCAAGTTATCCAAGACCACTCCGCCGGCCTCCTCCGCCACCGCTTGGCAGGACTTTTCTTTGCAATCCAATACCCGCAGAGGATTCTTGACCATTCGTCGTTTGCAGTCCTCGCACAAACTTCGCCGATGAGCGGACAGAAAATCCGTCAGCGCCCGCTGGATCTTGGGCCGCGACTTGGCATCACCGATACTGTTGATATGCACGGTCAGGTTCCTTAGCCCCAACTTGGCGTAGAACTTCATCACAATAGCGATGACTTGCGCATCCACGATCGGATCCAACTCACCCAATAACTCCACGCCGGCCTGATAGAACTCGCGATACCTCCCCACCTGCGGCCGGTCGTAACGAAACATTGGTCCGAAGTAAAATAGTTTTACCGGCTGGGGCTCTTTGTGCATCCCATTCTCAATGTAGGAGCGCCCCACTCCCGCCGTACCCTCGGGTCGTAGCGCCAATTCATTGCCGCTTCGGTCACGGAAACCGTACATCTCTTTGCTGACGATATCAGTGGTCTCCCCCACCCCGCGCGTAAATAAGCTGGCATCCTCAAACGTCGGTGTCATGATCCGCCCAAACCCGGCCGCGAGCATCAGCTCCCGCCAGATGTCCTCCACCCAGAACCAATAACGTTGCTCACTTGGCAAAATGTCTTGGGTCCCCCGGGGTTTTTGAATGCTCCTCGCCATATCTGTAGGTTCATTATAACTAAAATCCTTCTGGCCTCCATCCTGTCGAGTAAATTGACCGCTTCCCCACTAGGCCCTTTGGAACGAGGTCGTCTTTTCCCCTAGGGACCCATCGAGCAAACTGCTCCTTCTCTTTTCTCGAGCATTGGAGCCCGAGTGTCCTCTGGCCCTTTGGAGCGAGGTCGTCTTTTCCTCTAGGGACCCATCGAGCAAACTGCGTTATCCGATAGCAAAATCTTCGCAGCACAGGCGCTGTCTGACGACTGATAAGGAGGAGTTCGCCGAAAGCCAGAAAGAAGATTTTGCTTTTCGGATAGCAGCTTGTGAGTGGGGTGTCTTTTGGGGCGCCACCCCATTTGGACAAGCAAATGGGGTGGCGAAAAGTTATGCTATGATGTTCCCGCTATGTCTGACTACTACGCTGGCCAGCGGACTCGGGGCCTATTCGACCCTGCCGCCCCCACCCCTCACAAATTAAGCCGGAGCAAGATCGAGGCCTTCATCAAATGTCCTCGCTGTTTTTATTTGGATGTGCGCCTCGGCGTGGCTCAGCCGCCCGGCTACCCGTTCAGTTTGAACGCGGCGGTGGATCATCTGCTGAAAAAAGAATTTGATATCCATCGCTATGCTGGCACCGCTCATCCCTTGATGGCCGCTTACGGTCTGGACGCGGTGCCCTATCAACATACTGACCTAGACATTTGGCGCAACGCCCGCAGTGGCATTCAGCATTTAGATCCTGTCACCAACTTTCACATCTACGGCGGTATTGACGACGTCTGGGTCAACCCGCAGGGTGAACTCATCATCGTCGACTACAAAGCCACCAGCAAAGACAAGGAGATCACCCTCGACGCCGATTGGCAGGACAGCTATAAACGACAAGTCGAGATCTACCAATGGCTGTTCCGCCAGAATGGCTTTCCGGTCTCCGACACCGCCTACTTCGTCTACTGCAACGGCAAACGCGACGCCGAAGCGTTCGACGGCAAGTTGGAGTTCGAGGTTAAGCTCATCCCCTACGCTGGCACCACCGACTGGGTCGACGCGACCCTCGTCAAAATGCGCGAGTGTTTGATCGCCGATACCTTGCCCGACCCGGCGGCGAACTGCGACTTCTGCACCTACCGCGCCGCGTTGAAACAAGTATCTGATCTCAAGGCGCGGAACACCGCCTAACCCATTTTATTTTATTTTTCAAGCGTTCACGCCGCGCTTGACCCGCGAAGACGAGCGCCACATCGCGCTCGACCGATGCCCGCTTTGTCTTGTCAAAGCGGGGTAAACCGCCTCCGCAGTCGCCCTCGCTATTCAGCTCATCAAATCCCCTTACTGCTCTCGCCAAACTTTCCCGCCATACACAAGTGATGGCGGGGTTCGGACAGCTGGCTCCGCAACGGGGATTTGATGGTTTCAGCACGCTCGGGCTCCAATGCTCGGGGGAGACGAGACCCAACGCGGCGCAGGCGTTGCCAAGAAAAATTGGTTAAGCGCAATTCAGCGCTTATTTGCTAGATTATACCACCACAGAAGCAGCGGCGACGCCACAAAAATCGAAGAGTAAGTCCCGACGACGATACCGATCAACAGCGCCAGCGTAAAGAAGAATATAGTCGAACCGCCCATCAACACCATCGCTCCCAACACTAACGCCACCGTGAACGAGGTATTGACCGATCGGGTGATGGTCTCGACGATACTGTCGTTCATTTTGTTCTCAAAATCGGATGCCCCCCGTTTCAGCAAATTTTCCCGCAAGCGGTCGAAAGTAACGATGGTGTCATGCACGGAGAACCCTAGTAAGGTCAGTAGCGCGGTGATGAACATACTGTCGGCCTCGGCGCCTAAAAATCGTCCCAACACTGCGTAAGCCCCCAGCAAAATAATAGCATCGTGCGCCAGCGCCACGATCGCGGCCATACCGAACTGCCATGAGCTGGTCGGTTTTGGCACCCGCCGAAAGGCGTAGGCCAGATACAACAGAATGGCCAGCACAGCCAAAATCACCGCCAGAACGGCTTTGCGCACCACTTCGCCTCCGATGGTCGGACTGACCGACTCGAACCGCAGTTCGGTCAAATTTGGCAACGCCTGTCTAACGCTCTTCAGCCAAGCGCCCTTCTGTTCATTGGTGATCGGTTTGCTTTTGAGCAAGAACTGATCTTCGCCCTCGCGTTGAGCAATGGTGTCCATGCCGGTAGCGGCTTTGTAGGTCTCCACCAGATAGCCATCCACCGTCGTATCGGCCGGCAAGGCATCGGTCGCTTGGCCGACTCTCACCTCCAATAAGCTCCCGCCGGCAAAATCGATGCCGGGACGGAACCCGTATAGCGCCATCGCCGCGATACTGGCGACGACCATCAGGGTTGACACGGCGATCCAGATTTTTCTCGCGCCTAAAATATTCATTTTGCCCCTCCACTCCACCAATTTAACTTACGCTTCAGCCCAGTTTCGGCGGTCAACCGCAAAATAGTATGAGTGACAGTCAGCGCGGTGAACAAACTGATGATGATACCGATACCCAGCGTCACCGCGAACCCGCGGATTAAACTCGAACCGAAATAGTACAAAATAATAGCCGTCATCAGCGACGAGATGTTCGAATCACGGATCGAAGTCCACGCCCGGGCAAACCCGGTATCGATAGCGGTCACCAGCGGATTGCCGCGCCGGAGTTCCTCTTTCATCCGCTCGAATATCAAAATGTTGGCGTCGATAGCCATACCGATAGAGAGAATAAATCCGGCGATACCCGCCAAGGTCAATGTCACCGGAATGGT
>CAYOXG010000005.1:0-13115 GCA_964407885.1 uncultured Candidatus Saccharibacteria bacterium
TTTTCTTTCCGCCATCCGCCAGTTGGCGGAGGCGGATTACCGTTTTCCGAGCTTGCGGCGGGTCTCCCGTTCCGTCTCTCGCTTTTTGATAGTTGCCCGCTTGTCGTATTTTTTCTTGCCCCGCCCGAGGCCTAGCTCGACTTTGGCTCGATTGCGTTTGAAATAGATTTTAAGAGGCACCAAGGCCAGTCCCTCGGTGGCCAGTTTATGGCCAAGCGAAGTGATCTCTTTTTTTGACAACAAAAGTTTCCGCGCCCGGGTCGGTTCGTAGTTCTCCAGCCGAGACCCGGAGTAGGGGGCGATGTGGCAGTTCATCAACCACGCCTCGCCCTCGCGTACTTTGACGAAGGCGTCCTGCAAACTGACCTGCCCGGCCCGGATACTTTTCACCTCCGCCCCCCTCAACACCAAACCGGCCTCGATGGTCTCGAGGATAGTGTAATTGAAATGCGCCTGACGATTCAATACAGACATATTGACCTATGGACTAATTGACTTATCGATTCGTCTACCTGTCTATTGGTCAACTTGTCTATTTCATCGGTAATCTGTAAACCTTGGTGCCGGCGGCCAAATAGATAAACCCGTTGGCTTGGTCCACCACCATATTTGTGGGGTTGTCGATGTTGTCGTAGATGTACTGGGCGACGTACGCCCCTTCGGTATCAAAGGCCAGCACCCGATGATTGACCGGGTCCAGCAGATACAGAGGCGTATCGCTGCCTATCTCTAGCGCGGTCAGGCCGCCAATGGCCGGATAGACACCGGGCAGTCCGGTCAGATCGAACGACGCCTCGCCACCACCACTGAACTTTTTCACCGTGTTGCCCGACATCAGCACGAAGATGTTGCCCTCAATGCCGAAGTCCAGCGCGCCCTTGATGTCGATACCAGTGTTGGTCTCGAAGTAGGGTGCGATCTGGGTATAGCCCTCGGGAATGGACTTGTATTTCCAAATTTGGTTATTGGCGGCATCCAAGAAATACAGTCGGTCGGTGTAGGGGATAATCGCCTCGGCGTTAGTCCAACTGCCAGCATCGAGGTTCTTAACCGCCATACTGTTGCTATCCAGATTTAGCGTGTAGACCTGCGGCGGGGTGGTGTAGAACAGCAGGTCGGTCTCGCTCACAACCGCGCCAAACTTCAACTTCTTATCGGTGCTGACCAGCGAATTGATGATAGCCACTTCGCCGCTACTGGCTTTGTATTTGTAGATCTTATTATTATCGGGATCGAGGGTGTAAACGTTGCCGCCTACCACCGCTAAGTTACCCAGCTTGACCTGCGCATCCGGGTTACCACCGGTCGCCAGTTGGTTCTGCAGGACACCGAAGTCGGCCACCGGTTGGACATCAGTAAAGCGTTTGACGTTACTGACGTCATCGAGTTGTTTCTGCAACTCGGTCAAGAGCGCCGCCGCCTCGGTCTGGGTTCGTTTATTGCGAGTGGCGGAGTCAGCCAGCAGGTAGGCCTCCGACAACAGCTCGCGGGCCTTAGCTGTATCCTCATAGATCAAAGCGGCTTGAGCCGCATCGCGTTTCTGTTGGGCATCAGCCAAGGCCGTCACCGCGTTGCGAGCGCTGACCCGGCCGCTACCTCCGCTGGCGAACGCCAGCGCAGAAGCCACCACAGCGATGACCAGTACGGCCACGACTCCCAAGAGGATCCGGTCGCCCCCCGGCCGCTTTTTGATATGCTTCACCGCGCCGCCTACACCCGTATAGACCGCGTCGGCGCCAGCCAAGATCACCAGACCGACTACGCGCAGAACCTTCCACGCGATCGTCCCGGCGGTTTTGAGCTGGTTGGGATTCAGTTTAACTTTGTGTTGATAGTCGCTGATGCTGACTCGAGGTTTTAACTCGCTCAATCCCGGCCGCATCGCGCGCGCGGGCCGACTTTCGTCCGCTTCGGCGATGGTCAGCTCTTCGCGTTCACCAACCGGCGGGCCGACCGGTTCGGGCATCGCCTTAGGGGTTACCAACGGCTCTTCGGGCGTAGCGGTCTCGGCCGCCTCGATGGCCTCGGCTACCGATTGCTTCCTATCAACGATAGGCGCCGGAGCGGAAGATGATAAGAAACTCAACCGCCGTGGCCGCCTCTTCGGGGCCTCCTGCGGTTCGCCGATCCAGTTTTCGGTCGGTTCGGTCTCTTCTTCCTGCGCTAGGAGCTCCGGGGTGGTGAACTCCACCACTAGCACACTGGTCCGATGGATCTCATCCTCTTGCTCCAACACGGTCGCCAGCCGCTTGGCGGCTTGGGCCGGGCTCTGGCCATCC
This sequence comes from uncultured Candidatus Saccharibacteria bacterium, assembly GCA_964407885.1. Classification (GTDB taxonomy): domain Bacteria; phylum Patescibacteriota; class Kazan-3B-28; order Kazan-3B-28; family Kazan-3B-28; genus Kazan-3B-28. The sequence continues at coordinate 2,280 of CAYOXG010000005.1, forward strand.
ATCATCCGGCGGAGCTTCTCGATCGAGATGTAGTAAAACAACTCGGAGGTGCTAATGATCAACTTGTCGCCGATCTCCAGCTCACCCTCGATCAAATTGAGCAGGGTCTCTTCCGGCCGATAACTTTCGCCCGGGGTGTACATACCCTTCGACAGGTTCATCATATTGGTGCCGCGCAGAAGATGGGCTTCGGCCGTCCCGCGCTGGACCAGATGGATCTCCCTGTCGGTCGTTGCAGCCACCACCACGTTGAGTTTGCCCAGCCAGTCCTTTTCGCCTTCTTTGGCGATGGCGGCCAGCTCCTCGTTGGCGGCTTTGAGGGCGTTCTCAAAACTCTCGCCCGGGGACAGCCCCAGATCGCCATAGTACTCTTCTTTGATGATGTCGATCAGGTTGTAGGCGATGTCAGGGGACAACGGCGAAGGGCTACCGATGTCAACTACAAAGTACAACGCACCGTGCGCTTTCTGTGCCATCTCATCCGGCTCGTACACCAGGCAAGTGGAGAATCCGCCCCGGGCCTTATCGTGCGACAAGACCTTACCCACCCGGGTGGCCAGTTGCTTGGCGGTCTTGGTTAGCGTTGCCTCGGTCATCAAAAAAGATTTTTACCCCACCATTATATAGGGATGGCCCGTAAATCCCAAACCGATTCGGTGCCTCCCCCAGTTGGATTTTATCCTGCCCCTTAACGCCTCATGATAAAATGGGGGCAGATGAAAAACAATAGCTCATATTTTCGGTTGTGGGCGAAAATCGCTCTGGGGGCAATAATTTTGGGCCTAGTCGGAATCTCTTTGGCGCCCTACTGGCAGGGGCTTAAACCACTGTCGCCAGTGCTCATTGATCTGGGGAGGTGGCAGGTCCACTGGTACGGAGCCATCTTGGCCATCGCGACGCTGGCCGGAGTCGGGCTGACTTGGCGGTTGGCTCGCGGACGGATCCCCAGTGACCGAGTGCTCGAAGCCGCCATCTGGATGATAGTCGGAGGGCTCTCGGGTGCCCGCTTGATGTTCGTCCTGCTGAAGTGGCCGATCTACGCGGCCGACCCCGTCGAGATATTGATGTTCGGCCGCGGAGGCATGAGTATTCACGGCGCCTTGCTGGGCGGACTGGTGGCGCTTATGTGGTACGCCCGTCGGGCCAAGTTGAACTTTTGGCAGTTAGTCGATCTGGCGGTACCGGGCGTGGTAGTGGGGCAGATCATCGGTCGGTTCGGGAATTTTTTTAATCAAGAGGCCTTCGGCAGTCCGACCTCGCTGCCGTGGAAACTCTACATCGCACCGGCTAATCGCCCCATTCAGCTACTGCAGGAACCTTACTTCCATCCTACCTTTATCTATGAGGCCCTGCTCAATGTGGTCGTATTGGCGGTGTTGCTCCGGCTGTACCACCGCCAGCTGCCAGCCGGGTCGCTTCTGGCATGGTATCTGATACTATATAGTAGCTTGCGGTTCATTTTAGAATGGTTCCGGGTGGACAGCGATCTATGGGGAACATTGACCATCGCCCAGTGGGCCAGTTTGGCTCTGGTCGGGGTAGGTATCTACTTATTAAGGCAAAGGCATCATGCTTGAGCTAACGGTAATTATCGTTTTGGGGGTCGGCTTGGTACTGACTTTGGCGATGTTACTGGTTCGGCGTTCCGCGCCGGTCAATGAAGCGGGTGTGAGTAAAACCGTGGATCTGATCGCTCAAGCGGTCCAAAAAGTTCAGGCCGAACAACGCGCTACCCAAGAGGTCCAGCGCGACCTCAAAACCGAACTGCGGAGCACTTCCGACAACTTGAAAAACCTTTTTACCGAATCCCAAGAACGTGAGAAGCGGGACCAGGAACATCAGCGCAATATCACTACCATTATTAGAAATGTCGAAAGCGTGATGCGCGGCTCGAAAAGCAAAGGCATGGCGGGGGAGAACATTATCCGCGAGATCTTGAAGATCTTTCCGCCCGACGCCATGGCCTACAACGTCAAAGTCGGAAGTAAAGTAGTGGAGTTCGGCCTAAAACTGCCAGACGGTCGGATCGTGCCGGTCGACTCCAAGATCCTGGCCGCGGATGAATTGAGTATGCTAGATCGATCCGAGGACGAAGACGCCAAGATCCGCATCATTGGGAAGGTGGAACAGTTAGTTCTCCGCCAAGCCCGGGAGGTCAGCGAGTACATCGCTCCGCCGGCCACCTACGAGTGGGCGATCATGGCTGTGCCGGATCCCTTGCATTATTTGTTGAAGGACTCAATTATGCGGGCCTATCGTGACCATCACGTCATTATCATTCCCTACGGCATGACCGTGCCCTACCTGCTGACGTTCTTGGACCTGCACCGCAAGCACACCGTTCATCTCGACGAGGAGCGGGTCAAGGCCTTTTTGGTTGACCTCGGGCATTCGCTCTCCAAGATGGATGAGATCCTCGATAACAAAGTGGCCAAAGGCAATGTCATGATCCAAAACGCCTACAATGAGTATAAACAGATCGTCAGCAAGGTGCGGGGGGACACCTTGGCCCTGCGCCAAGCTAGTCCCAAAGAGCTGGCATCGCGTCATGAGGACTAAGTCGCAACTGGGGGAACGACCGTTCTCGCCGCGGGCGCGCGGCTGGTTCACGCTGGGCAACGCCGCCCTGCTGACGTTATGGTTGTGGAACGGAGTCAGGATGTACCGCTCGCTGATGTTGGTGCGCGCATCGCTGGAAAATCCGCTGTTGGCCAACGAGCCGGAGGCGTTCGCCGCCGCCATCGCTGCCACCGCCCCGCCGGGGTGGGCGTGGGCGCTGACTAGTTTTGCCGTCATAGTTTCCGCCGGATTGCTGGCGGCGTGGTGGCACCCAGCGCTCCGGCGCTGGCCGCTGTTAAAACTTGTTAACGGGCTGTGGCTGGGTGGCTGGGCGCTTTACGTTGTGGTCTGGCTGGTGGTAGCCATCATTGTCGTTGGCGCGGTCTTGCGGTTTACTTGAAATGATGACGCACGAACAGAATTCTCGACAAGTCAATTTTTTATTCTTGCTGATGATGATCGGCGGGCTAGTGGTGGCCGGCACGCTGGGGTATATGTTCATCGAGGGATGGAGGACCCTGGACGCCCTCTATATGGTGGTGATCACTCTGGCTACCGTTGGGTTCCGGGAGGTCCATCCACTGTCGCCCGCCGGCGAGATCTTTACCATGCTGCTGATCGTTTTTGGCCTGATCACTATCTATTATGTGGTCCGGCACTTGGGCGAATACCTGATTGCGGATAAACTAGAAGAGCATTTCAAAACTCGACGTATGGAAAAAAGTTTACGTACTATGTCTGGTCACTATGTCATCTGCGGCTTCGGCCGAGTGGGGAGCCAGGTGGCCCGGGAGCTAGCCAAGGAGCCGGCCGAGTTCGTGGTGATCGAGCGCGACCCGGCGCTGGTGACCGCCTGCGAGGAAGAGGGTTGGTTATGCGTGCCGGGCGACGCCACCGACGAAGCGATCTTACGACGGGCCGGGGCGATGACCGCCCGTGGCCTGATCATCTGTCTTGGGCGCGACAGCGATACGGTGCTGACCATCATCACCGCCCGAGGATTAAATAATGATCTATTTATTGTCGCCCGGGCGAATCGCGACAACGCTGCCGGTAAACTAGTGCAGGTCGGCGCCAACCGGGTGATCTCGCCGCACCAGATCGGGGGGTTCAGGATGGCTTCCTTCGCGCTCAACCCGGAGGTGGCCGACTTTTTGGATGATGTGCAGGACTTAAGTAACCGTGAGGTGCAGATCGACGACGTGATGATGGCTCGCACCAGCCCGGCGGCTGGGCACAGCATTGCCAACAAACTCTCCAACCGCACCTATGGGGTGTCGGTTCTGGCCATCCATCGGCCAGATGGCAAGACGGTTATCAATCCCATTGGCGACACCGTGGTGGAGGCCGGCGACCGGCTGGTCCTGTTGGGCACCAAGGATAAACTGGCAGTCGTGGTAAAATTATTAGGGGTGAAATAACTAACCTGAAGGCACCACATGCATTCGCGTTATTCCCATGAATTTCTGTCTGCGCGGGAGCAAGAGCTTTTGAAGCAGAAGGTAGCCACTACCGAGGAGCTGGGCCGGATCGCCTGGTTTGACGAGTCATCCGGTACCCATATTGCGCTTCAGCCCGACTACGATACTGGCACGGTCGAGGACCCGGCGGATAACAGCGCCGAGACCGAGGTGTTGCAGGAGCGGGAGGCCCGGGTATCCGATCTGGAGAAGTCGTTGGCCGAGATCAATCTGGCTCTGACCAAGCTCAAGCAAGGCACCTACGGCCGATGTGAGGCCACGGGCGATTGGATCGACGAAGACCGGTTGAAGGTTTATCCAGCGGCCCGGACATGTCTACCCGATCAAGACAGTTAGTCGTCCGGTTCGCCACTGTCGCCGGGATAGTTTTTGTACTAGCCCAACTGATCCGCTGGACTTGGCCCGGGATGGTGACTTACAACGCCGGGTTGGCTTTTAGCTGGTTGGTGCCGTGGCCGATGACTATCGTCGTCTCCGGGATTTTTCTGGGTCTGGTGGGTTGGTGGTGGTATCGCACTCGAAGCGGCGGAGTGGCGTGGGCGACCTATCTGGGGTTGGTCTTTGGCGGCGGCGCCAGCAATCTGCTGGAGCGGCTGCTGTCCTACGGTCAAGTGGCTGACTATATTAATGTCTTTAACCTGACCACCGCCAATCTGGCCGACGTGGCCATTATCATTGGCCTCACCTGCGCGCTCTGGCGCGTGACCCGCTTCCGATGAACCAACCGACCATTATATTTGAGGATCGGGAAATACTGGTCATCAACAAGCCAGCCGGACTAGTGGTGCACGAAGGCAATGGCCAGACCGTGCCGACCCTGACCGATTGGTTGAGCCAACACCTGCCTCGTTCACCTCTAAAACATCACCGCTTCGGCTTGGTCCATCGGCTGGATCAAGACACGTCTGGTGTGATGGTAGTGGCCAAGACCCCGGACAGTTTCGCGTATCTTAGTCATCTCTTCCGCCAACGCCAGATCTCCAAAGAATATTTGGTACTGGTTCATGGCCGGCTGACTCCCAAGCGGGGCGTGATCAACATCCCCTTGGGCCGGGACTTAGTCCGACGCACCCGGATCGCCCCGGGAACCAAGGGCCGGGTAGCCGAAACTCGTTACGAAGTTATCAGCTACCCTAAGGGCTTTACTTATCTGCGGGCGCATCCCACTACCGGTCGCACCCATCAGATTAGAGTGCATTTCAGTAGTTTGGGTTATCCGATCGCGGGGGATAAAACCTACGGCCGGCCCGGTTCGCTCTCGCGCCAGTTTCTGCACGCCCATAAGCTTTCCTTCATCGGACTAGACGGCCAACGGCAGACCTTTACCGCACCCTTGCCAGACGAACTTAAAACCTATCTCGATGGATTCAAATAAACCGTTCTTTATTATTACCGGTCCCTCGGCTGTGGGTAAGACCGCCATCACCAAAGGGCTGCTGGCCGCCGATGTGCCGGTCGCCAAAGTGATCACTACCACCACTCGTCCGCCCCGGGCCGGGGAGACGGACGGAATCAGTTATCGTTTTGTCGACCAGCCGGAATTTGAACGATTGATCGCCGCGGATCAGATGTTCGAATGGGCCAAATACGCCGGCAACTCCTACGGTAGCCAGCGGCGTGACGTGGAAAGTGTCTTGGCGGCGGGCAGATACCCTTTATGGATAGTGGATCCGCAGGGGGCTGACTATTTCAAGGCCCACTATCCGGCGGCCTACATCATCTTTGTGGTACCCAGCGCTTTCGACATTCTGCGGACCCGGATGGAGAAGCGGGGGATGGCCGAGTCCGATATTCGTAAGCGACTCGATATCGCCAAAGACGAACTGACTCAAGCGCCCAAGTACGACGCCCGGGTCGTCAACTACGATGGGAAGCTGCAGACGGTGGTGGCGGAGGTGGAGCAACTGATCCGCCGGCGGTTGATCCGGTCGTGATAGTGAGGCCGCAGATATAATCACTGTCGTCCCGGATCGTCTCCACTCGCCAAGCAGGGAAATTGGCGTTGAGCCACGGTACCAGCCGATCCATCTGCCAAGAACCTAGCTCAATGACCGCGAACCGGAATCGCGTATTTAAGCAGAACCGCCGGTAGAGTTCCAGACCGTCATCCGGCCCGAACACCGCTATTCTCGGTTCGTGGAATATCTCTCGGGTGGGGTGGTAGCTATCGGGGACGTACGGCAGATTGGCGACCACCAAATCGGCGGAGGCGATGTGCTCGCCCAAGTTAGCGCGGACGAACTCGATCCTGTCCTTTACGCGATGCCGGACGGCGTTGCGGCGGGCTACGGCTAAGGCCGCTTTGGAGACATCGCTGGCCACGATATGAAGCGCGGGTAGTTGCTTAGCCAAGGCCACGGCGATATTGCCGCTACCCGTGCCGATGTCGTGCACGCTCGTCAGTTGATGTTGGTTAATGAGTTCTAGAGTTCGCCTGACAACGGTCTCGGTCTCCGGACGGGGGATTAAAACCCGACGGTTGACGATAAAGTTGAGACCAAAAAATTCCTTCTGGCCCGTCAGGTAGGCCACCGGCACTCCGGCCTGCCGCCGACGGATCAGTTGCCAGTATCGCCACCTGGCGATGGCGGAGAGAGCGGGCCGCGCGACGGTATACAACTCGACCCGCTCACATCCAAGGGCACAGGCCAACAACACCTCCACATCCAGTCGAGGAGTACTACTACCCGATAATCGGCGGACCCCCCACTCCAACAGTGGGCCGATGTTTGTCATACGCCACCTTGGCGGTCAAGTTCGCGTTGGGCCGCTGTCAGCGCCTCGACGATCGGCGACAGATGACCGGCCAAGACATCTTCAATGCGATGCCAGCTCTCCCCGACGCGATGATCGGTGATCCGGTCCTGCGGAAAGTTATAGGTCCGGATCTTCTCGCTCCGGTCGCCGGTGCCGATCTGGGCTCTGCGTGCTTGTGAGAGAGCTTGGTGTCGTTTCTCTTCTTCCGATGCTAATAATCTGGCCCGCAACACGCCCATCGCCTGCAGTTTGTTTTTGGTCTGCGACTTCTCATCCTGACAGGTGGCCACTATCCCGGTTGGAATATGCGTGATCCGCACCGCCGAGTCGGTGGTGTTGACGCTCTGCCCGCCGTGTCCGCCGGATCTAAATACATCGATCCGCAGATCCTCGGGTTTGATCTCCATATCCACCTCCTCGGCTACCGGCAAGACAGCCACGGTCGCGGTGGAGGTATGCACTCGGCCCTTGGCCTCCGTCACCGGCACCCGTTGGACCCGATGCACGCCACTTTCAAATTTAAGCGCGCCATAAACCGCCCCGCCCGATATCTGAAAAATAACTTCTTTAAAGCCGTTACTGTCCATGGGGCTGCTATCGATCATCTCTACCCGCCAGCCCTGCTCGGCAGCGAATCGGCTATACATCCTAAATAGCTCGCCAGCGAAGATGGCTGCCTCGTCGCCGCCCGCTCCCGCCCGGATCTCAACAATGGCGTCACGGTCGTCTTTGGGATCCCGGGGTAAGGCGTACTCCGCCAATTTTGTTTCGGCGGCCTGCTTTTTCTGCAGGAGCACGGGTAGCTCTTCACGGGCCAGAGCCGACATCTCCCCGTCACCCCGTCTGGCCAACTCCTCGTGCTCGGCGATCTGTTTTTCAAGCGTCGCCAGCGCTTCATAAACGTCCAAGATCGCTTGGATCTCATGCAGGCGTTTGTAGATGGCGCCCTGTTCAGCCGCGGGGACACTCTCAAGCCGAGCGGTCAATGCGTCGCGCTCGAGATTGAGCTGATTTAGGTCGGGGCGAGATATATCCATAATCAAAAATTACCACTCCTATTGTGGCATAAACTTCTCTGTTTGGGACCGTTAGGCCTTCTGCTTGGTCGCCTTAGCGCCGGCCTTGGCTTTGGCCATTCGCTCTTGGAACTTCTCTACCCGTCCGGCCTTGTCTATCAGCTTTTGCTTGCCGGTGTAAAAAGGATGGCATTTGGAGCAGATATCCACCCGGACCTCTTCGGCGGTTGAGCCCACTTCCAAAACGTTCCCGCAGGCGCAGGCGATCTTGGCTTTCGGATAGTAGGTTGGGTGAATCTTCTCCTTCATACTTGGCAACTCTACTACAGGGGGCTAGGTCGAGTCAATCGGCGGCCGGAGTGCCCCCTTGACAAAATTGGATTTTTATAGTACAATATCCTAATACCCAAAATAAACATCAACCTGAAAATGTACTTTTTCCAAACGCGGGGGTTTAAGATCGGACTTATAGCGATAGCCGCCGTGGCGGTGGTTTTGGTTGTATTGTTTTCCGAGCAGATCGGTAATCTCCTGCGCTTCTTTGGCTCGAAAGCCGGGGTAGGTGAAGAGGTGGTATTCAGCGACTGGACCGGCGGCACGCATACCAATACCGAGGCCGGACCAGATGGGCTGACTATCAAACTGCCCCAGTAATTGTCGGTCGGGTCCAACATCAAAAACCAACATGCTTGATCGTCTAACTACCGAATTGCAGCGGCATCAGCCCACCCGCGAGCCCCACGCCCGCTGGGCGCTGGTGATGTTACTGGCTATGGCCTTAACTGGTTGGGCGGTCTACTGGGGCGTGACCAAAGAGGTCCACGCCCAGACCGGCGGGCCAGTCGCGGTTATTCAGTGGCTCCACCCCACGCCCATGACTCCTAGCCAAGAAGTCGTTGCAGGAGCGACCTATCGTTTGGAGTGGCAGGGTAATCCGGGTTTGTCCACTACTTATACGATGAAGTTGGTCTGGTCTTTTCAGCCGGTGGACCCCAATACCCGTCCGCCCTACAGTGGTGATTCATTGATCAAGGACGATATCATCATTCGGGCAGGTGTGACCGACTCGGTCAACTGGACTATCCCTACTCCCTCCGCCGATACGGCCTACATTCGGGGGATCATCTATCAAGACGGCGAGTTCTACTCGGTTAATCAGGTGACTGTTACACCGGTCAATGTGGCGGAGCCCATTACCCTGACTGCGCCGGACCTTTATGAGTTGGTCAAGATGGGTGAGGTCTATACCATCGCCTGGACCGGTCACCTGCCGAGTGGTTGGACCGCCAGTTTGTTTTATCGGTATCCGCCGGATGCCAACATCCCGCTAGCCCACGATGTCACGGCTTCAGGCGAGGGTAGGTTTGACTGGTCGGTGCCAGCCGATAATGGCGGCACACCGGGCGTTCTCATGGCCGGGCGGAAGATAGATCTCTTATTTCTTAACATTCGGCAGGTAGTGGATGGCACTCAATTGGCTTGGCTACCGTCAACGATCACTAGTCCGTTGATCATGAGTGCGCACTTGGCCAGCGTGGACACCCCGGCTCTCAACAGCGTCATCGCCGGTGTGCTCTACGATGCGTTTCGTTGGTCCTATCCCGTCTACTATTCTAACGCCATGATCCTCGGTACGAGCTACATGGAAGTGTTGCTCTACGAAGCGCCGCCGCTCGACGGCGGCGAGGGCGTCTCGCACTCCCTCACGCCGCCGGGACGGCTACAGGCCAACCGTGATCTGACGAGTTGGAAAGCCGGTATCCCCTCAACCTTGGCCGGCAAGACGGTCCAACTTCAACTACGTTGGCATCTCTACACCGATGCCACCCACGATGCCTACGTTGATACGTTCTCTGGTCCATTCAACGTCCTCGGCGCTGGCAATACGCTGGGCGTTAGTTTTACCGCCCCCACCGGCCAGACCGTAGCGGTGGCCGGGCAGACCCTGCCTATCCGATGGACCATTACCGCCAACGGCTGGGATATGAGCCAGTTGGGTAGTTCGCTTATTCTCAAATACGCTAATGCTTCGGGTGCCGTGCTGGGTACCATCGCCACCCTGCCGTTGACTGCCACCGAGCATCTGACTTGGACAGTGCCGGATAGTTTGGCGGGGACGCGCGCTACTATCGTCATCGAGATCGGTAAGGCGACGACCTACCCGGGCAGTACTCACGCTTCCGATCCGTTTGCCGTGATCGCGGCTGGCCACGCGGGCGATGGGACTGACCCCGACGATTATTTCGCCCACTATCTTTCGGTCAAACGACCCCTATTCTCGGCGGGCGAAACTAATTCGCAACTGACCGATATCGTCACTGTCGGCGCCAATGAGTTTAAATCGGCCGGTGCCGACATCCACTACTGGATCGTTCTCTACAATGAACAGGGCGATGAACTGGTCCGGCTGAACACCACTCGGGCTGGCAACGGTCTGGTCATCGACAAAACCGGTCTTGAAGCGGTCAAGGCCCAAGTCGCACAAGTCGGCATCGCCGTCGCTTTTGAAATCACCGGGCCGCTAACTATCGCTACCCTGCCCAAAGTGAGCCAATTCACCATCAACTATTCAACGACCTTTGCCAATGTGCCGTTCGAGGTTCGCCTCACCCCGGCCTCCCAGACGACCGACGCCGATCCCGAGGCCTACGCCGAATACGCGGTCAATGTGGTGTCGGTGGGGACCCCCGCTTTTGCCGGCAATGTGAATTTGAGTGTTACCAACTTCAGCTGGCCGGTAGGGAGTGTGGCCAGTATCTTTACGCCGGCCACCGTCATTGTGTCAGCCACCGTGCCGGGTAGCGCCACCCTGCAACTGACCTCCACTACACCGGGGACTTATACTTTTGCTATTAGCGCGACTAGCGCAACTGACAGCAACTTAGTCGCTGTCAGTGACCCGTTGACTACATTGATAGTCAGCGGTCTACCGCAACCCGGGGGAGTGCCGACCGTGGTCTTGAACTTTACCGCACCGGTTCAGCGTGGGCCAATCAAGAACCCGGCTCTGCCGTTCACTCTAT
>CAYOXG010000006.1:0-13076 GCA_964407885.1 uncultured Candidatus Saccharibacteria bacterium
TTTTGGCGTCCTCCGGCGTGGGCTGGGTGGCATTAAGGTCGGCGTAGGCCAGTATTCGGGTCAGGGCCCCCTCCAGCTCCCGGACGTTGTTTTTAACCGATTTGGCGATGTACTCCAAGATGGTCGGGTCGACCGCCTTGGGTCCGGTCGGGGCCTTGGACTGAAGGATGGCCAGCCGGGTCTCATAGGATGGCGCCGAGATATCCGCCGTCATCCCCCACTCGAATCGTGACCGGAGGCGTTCCTCCAGAGCCGGGATGGCCTTGGGTGGCCGGTCGGAGGTTAAAACTATCTGTTTGCCGGCGTTGTATAGGGAGTTAAAGGTGTGGAAGAACTCCTCTTGGGTCTGCTCCTTGCCGGATAGGAACTGAATATCGTCGATCAAGAGACAGTCGACCTTGCGGTACTTATCCTTAAAGTCCTTGGTGTCGTGACGGCGGATGGCCTCGACCATCTCGTTGGTAAATCGCTCGGAGGCGAGGTAGATCACCTTGGCCTTGCGGCGGGTAGCCAGCACCTCGTTCCCGATGGCCTGCAGGAGATGGGTCTTCCCTAGGCCCACCCCGCCATAGATGAATAGGGGGTTATAGCTGACCCCCGGCTGTTTGGCCACGGCTTGAGCGGCGGCGTGGCAGAGCTTGCTGTTCTCTCCCACCACGAATGAGGCAAAGGTGAATTTGGGGTTGAGGCCCTCCGGCGGCGTGTCGTCCGCCGCATCGTGTAGGGGCTTAATGTTATCCGATAAACCTGACGGGGCCGCCGCGGTTGGGGTCGTAGCCAGCTTTTTGGTCCCGACCACATACTGGACCGCCACTACCCGGCCGAGATGTTTGGTTAGACATTTGTGGATCTCTTTCTGGTACTTTTGTTGCAACCAGCCCTTGGTGAAATCGTTGGGCACGCGGATCACTATCACCCCCTTGTCCTCTTGGATATCTTCGAGGGCAGTATTTTTGAACCAAGTTTGGAAACTGGCCGGGCTCATCCCGACCTCGATCTCGCCCAGCACCGACCGCCACAACCGTTCCTTGTCATCCATAGTTTTCCCCAATCATCTCCCCTGTTGCACACTTCAATTTATCAGAGTTATCCCCATTTGTACAATGTATCTAGGCCCAGCCGAATTGCGTTGACCCGAACCCGTAAACCTGCCTATACTAGGTGAGTAAATCAAATGAAAAGAACCTATCAGCCCAAAAAACGGAGGCGTCAGAAAGTCCACGGATTCCGCAAACGGATGGCCACCCGGACCGGGCGGGCCGTTTTAAAGCGACGGCGGGTCAAGGGGCGTAAACGGGTCAGCGCCTAAAGCCATGCGGCCACGGCCCGACCCTTTTGATGCGGTGATGCGCCGGGGTCGGCGTCTGCGCCGACCCGCTTTTGCGATTTATGCTCTGCCGGTCTCATCGCCCCTGCACCCGCGGATCGTGGTGGGACAGAAAGTAGACAAGCGAGCCGTAGTGCGAAACCGCGCTCGCCGGCGGCTCCGCGAGATCTTGCGAGCCACCCCCCTTCCCCGGGTCGGTCTGGTGGTAGTCGCCCGCAAACCGATCGTGGAGATAACTTACGCCGAACTAAGGCACGACCTGACTAAACTGCTGGCTCAACTACAATGAAACCAATTCTTACTCAACTGATCACTGCCTACCAAACCACCCTCGTCCCCAATCTGGGTTGGCCGGGGCTGTGGCACCCGACCGGTGCCTGTCGGTTCTACCCTAGTTGCAGTGAATACGCCAAGCTTTCGATCGAATGGCACGGTGTGGCCAAGGGCGTATGGCTGGGTGCCGCGCGGGTGATGCGTTGCCACCCATGGGCTAAACCCGGGGTGGACCTAGTTTTAAATTTAAATTCGAACTAACGGGATGAATAATAAACTGCAGATCACCGACGCGATGTGGAACGGCTGGGCCGGGAAACTTTTGTATGTCCCGCTCCTAAATATTTTGGTGCTGCTATACGTCTATATCCCCGGGCAGGATTTGGGGTTGGCGATCATCGCGCTGACGATCTTGATCCGGCTGGTCCTGCATATCAGTTATCGCAACAGTTTGAAATCGCAGCACGATATTCAAAAAGTCCAGCCCTACATCGACAAGATCAAGGCCGAATACAAGGATGACCAAAAGCGACAGTCCGCGGAAATTATGAAAGTGTATAAAGAGCACAAGATCAATCTGTTCGGCAGCTGTCTGCCGCTGATCATCCAGTTGCCCATCCTGCTCGCTCTCTATCGCGTCTTTTGGGCGGGGCTCACCACCGAAAGTTTGGCCCATCTTTACAGTTGGTTCCCGCACCCGCCGGCCGAACTGCACACCGTCTTTTTGGGGTTTACCCGTATTCCCGCCCTAATGATCGACTTGACCTCCCGTAATATATACTTAGCGGTGCTGGCGGGATTGGCCCAACTGGGGCAGAGCTGGCTGACCATGAGATATACCGGCCGGTCACAGTCGCCCGGGCCCCAGAAGATGACCAATCAGATGATGTTATACCTCTTCCCGGTGATGACCTTCGGCATCGCCCTGACCCTGCCCTCGGCGCTGGGGCTGTACTGGGCCACCACCACGATCGTTATGGCGATCCAGCAGATACTAATTTATCGGTCGTTCGCGCGGGAGGAGCGCGCGGTAGCGGCGACTACTCGTCATGGCGACTAAGTCCGTCAAAACTGAAGTTGAGACCAAGGTCGAAGAGCGTCTGCGCGAACTCTGCGCGCCGTTCGGGTTAACTCCCGAGATCACCATGGCCAATGAAGACGGCGTGCTGATCATCGAGATGAAGACCGGGCACGACGATCTGTTCATCTCACCCTCGCCCGATCCCCTGCTCGCCTTCCAGCATCTGCTACGGCTGATAGTCCGGCACGACTTTCCGGAGGCGGCCGTCAACCTGTCGTTAAACGCTGGCGGGTTCCACCAGCGTCAGCGCGAACTGCTGAAACAGACCGCTCAAGACGCCGCTAACCAAGTGCGAGCCACCAGTACGGCCGTCTATCTGCCACCGATGTCGTCGTTCGAGCGCCGACTCGTTCATCTGGCTTTGACCACCGAGACCGGAGTGACCAGCGAAAGTACTGGCGCCGGCGCGGCCCGCCGCGTAGTGGTCAAACCGGAGCGCAATGACTAGCTGGAACCAATACTATGCCACCCCGCTCACCCTCGATGGGGTGATCCGCAACCTTTACGGACAGAAAGAGTTTCTGTCCGCGATCTATGATTCCGGAGCGCAGACCATCTTAGAGGTAGGGACCGGCAGTGGGGCGATGAGTATCTTTCTGTCGTGGCTGGGGCGGGAGGTTACCGGCGTGGATGTGAACCCGCAAGTCGTAGCCAAGGCCGAAGCTGAATCGGCCCGGTTCCGGGGTTTATCCAAGTTCGGAGTGGCCGATACCTTCCACCTGCCCCATCCCGACCAGTCCTTTGACCTGATCTTTCACCAGGGTTTGCTGGAACATTTTTCCGACGCAGACATCCACCGGGCGCTAACCGAGCAGTTGCGAGTAGCTAAACGGGTGATCTTTTCCGTTCCGAACATTTACTATCCGAAGCGCGATTTTGGCAACGAACGATTGATGACGCGAGCCCAATGGGAGAAGATCTTGCGCCCCTACCGGGTGGTCGACAGTCGGGATTATTCTAAAAAGTGGTTCCCCAAGTGGTATCTGCCGCGGGTTGATATCCAATATATGGCTTTGATCGAAAAAACCGATGGAAGCTAGCGCCACCCGCCAAGTCGCCTACAACACGATCGTTCAGATCGTCGCCCGGGCGATCACGACTGCCATCTCTCTGTTGGCGATCGCTTATCTCTCGCGCTATCTCGGGGTGGCGGGCTACGGTCAGTACGGGCTGATCTTCGCGTACCTGTCGCTATTCGGGATCGTGGTGGATTTTGGATTTTTTTTGTTGCAGGTGCGGGAGACCACGCGCCGTCCCGACCAAGAGAGTTTTATCTTGGGCAATGTGCTGGGGCTGAAACTGGCGCTGGGAGCCGTGGTGTTCGTCGTGGCTTACGGAGTGGCCCGGCTACTTTATGACAACCCGGTCATCTATACCGGCATCTTGATCGGGGCGCTGTCGCAGTGGGCGCTGACCCTGCATCAAGTTCCGGTCAGCTTATTCCAGACCCGGTTGCAGATGCACAAGGTCGCCATTGTGAATGTGGCCGCGCGGGTGGCCTATCTGGCAGCGATCTTGTGGAGTATTCAGGCGCAGGTCGGGCTGCTTGGGATTATTGGGCTGGTGGCAGTACTCAATATTGGCGCTTGGTTGGTCCAACAGTTGTGGGCGTCGCAGATCGCCAACATTGCCCCGCGCTGGGACACGGAGTACTGGTGGGAGTTTATCAAAGAGGCCTGGCCGCTAGGGGTGGCGGTGGTGCTGGCGGTAATTTATTTCCGGGTGGATACCGTTATGCTCCAAGCCATCAAAGGCGACTACGCCGTGGGGATCTACAGTTTGCCCTACAAGGTGATCGAGGTGGCGCTGACCGTGCCGACGATCTTTATGAGCTCGGTCGTCCCGGTCTTCACCCGTTTTTGGGAGCATCAGCGCGAGCGAGCCCATCAAACTTTCCGCAAAGCGTTTGACGCTATGGTGCTGATCGGCTGGCCGCTGGCGGTCGGGGTGATGGTGATTAGCACCCAACTGATGGTCCTGATCGGCGGCAGTGATTTCGTTGATTCGGGCGCGGTGCTCAAGATCTTAATTTGGGCCACCTTTATTTCCTTTATGGGCGGCGTATTCAACTACAGCATCATCGCCGCCGGCCACCAACGCTTGATGGTTTGGCCGTACTTGGCCGCTACCCTATTTAATATAGTTACGAACCTGATTTTTATCCCCCGCTATTCCTATATCGGCGCGGCCTATACCACCGTGGCCACCGAACTACTGGTCATTCTCTATATCGCTTGGCTGGCTCGGCGGCGGTTGGGGCTGGTACCGGACATCCGGGTGTTCGGCAAGGCCATGCTCTCCTCCGGTGTGATGGTCGCGGTACTATGGTGGACCGGGGTGGAGAGTTTGTGGTGGGCTGTGGCGCTGGGGGCGGCGGTCTATGGCGTAATGATCGTGGCGACCAAAGCCGTCAATAAAGATATCGTCAGGGAGATAGTTCGGTTCAAATGACATACCATATCGCCGTTGATTTCCGGGAAGCGACTCGCCCCACTCGCGCGGGCAAGGGTGAGTATGTTTATCAACTAGTCCGGGCATGGCTGGAGCAGGGTTTTGACGCTGAACTGATCTTGTTGATCGCTACCGGCCAAACCGTTGAGCTACCATTCGGCCGATGGCGAGAGCAGAGCTTTGCCGGGGGGCTACTGTGGCACTGGCGGGTCGCGCGGTGGCTGGCCCACCGTCCGGTGGATGTCTACCTGGCGTCACTAAGTTTGATCGTGCCGGCCATCAGTCGGGCGGTACCGGTGGTGACTACGCTGTTTGATTTCAGCGCTTGGCGCTATCCCGGGACACATCTATCCAGAACGGTCTGGCTGGAAAAACTTTTTGCTAGGACGGCTGTCGCCCGCTCCGTTCATCTGTTGGCGATCTCCGAATTCACCAAACGGGAGGCGGTGGCTCTATTCGGCGTGCGTCCGGATAAAATTACCGTTACACCGATGGCGGCCGCAACCCAGTTCCGGCCCCTGCCACCCGACGAGAGCATCCGGGCCAGATACCATTTGCCGGACAAATTTATTTTGTATTTGGGGACGATCGAACCCCGCAAAAATCTGCTGACATTGATAGCGGCCTTTAACCGGATCCGCTCGCAACTAGCGGATGTGTCGCTGGTACTGGCCGGCGGCGAGGGTTGGCGCGCCAACGCCATTCTGCGCTTGGCTGATGCTAGAATTATTTTCCCGGGATATATCGAGGCTGCCGATCGGCCGGCGCTTTATGGTATGGCGGAGGTCTTTGTCTTTCCCTCGCTCTACGAAGGATTTGGCATCCCGCCCTTAGAGGCGATGGCCTGTGGTGTGCCAACGATCGTTTCGGACCGGGCCTCACTGCCGGAAGTGGTGGGTGGAGCCGCCGTACAGGTACCTGCCGCCAATCCGGAGGCGCTGGCTCGCGCCCTGTTGGAGACGCTAAACTCACCCACGCGGCGTGCGGCGCTTCGTCAGCAAGGGTTAGCTCGCGCCCGCCACTTTACTTGGGCACGCACCGCTCAACTAACTTGGGAGATACTCAAACGCTATGGATAAGTGGCTAATCATTCCCGTCCTGATCGCCGTCGGGCTGGGCCAGCTGGTTCGGGTATCGGTGGGCGGCCTCTCTCTGCCGCTGTTGGATATAGTGGTGGGTGCGGTCGTTATCGTCGGGCTCATCTCGGCCTGGGGGAGATGGTTGCTGCCGCCCCGGCCGGTGGTCTGGGCGTGGCTGGCTGTGATGATGGTGATGACACTGTCGTGGTCGGTGAATCTGCTGGGGCTAGGTTGGACGGATGGAGCCACCGCCGGGTTGTTTCTGGCGCGGTTTGTGGGCTGCGGCCTGCTCCCGCTGGCTATCGGTCCGCATCTGGTACCCGACCGGCTGGGGGTTTATCGCGACTGGCTGGTCACTACCGGCGTCGCGGTGGCCGCGTTGGGTTTCGGGCAGTTGGGACTGTTCCCCGATCTGCGACTGTTTGAATATTTAGGAATCGATCCTCATGTTGGTCGGTTGGTCTCGACCTGGCTCGACCCCAATTTAGTGGGGATCTTTTTGGGCCTAGGGGTGGGCGCGGCGGGGCTGGCTTTCGCGTCGTCAACGGCCGCTCGTGAAAGATGGACTTACGCCGTTGCGACCGGGTTTTTGGGAGTAGCCGTGCTACTGACCTTCTCGCGCAGCGCTCTGCTGGCGCTGATAGTGGTTTTGCTGTTCGTGGGCTGGGCCAAATATCGCCAGTGGATGTGGTTGGGCCTGTTGGTCGTAGCTATCGGATTCAGTTTTATCCCGCGGTTGTCCGACCGCTTGGCTGGCATCTGGCAACTGGACACGACCGCCCGCTATCGAGTGGAGTCATGGCACACCGGCTGGCAGGCGGCGAAGTCGCGGCCGATCTTGGGTGTGGGGTATAACGCTGTCGGCAGCCAGCGTTACCAAGATGCTCCAGCCGGCACCGAAGAGTTGTCCACCCGCGCCCAAACCGGGTTTGACAGTACCTTGTTGACCATCTTGGTGGCTGCCGGCTGGTTGGGGTTGCTGGCGTGGCTCTGGTGGGTAGCTACGCTGTTGGGCTGGCAGATGTCAAATTGGCGAGGGCTAAACGTGACGAGTCCGCTGGTTTGGGTTGCGACTCTGGCGCTGTTTAGCGCGTCGTGGTTTGTAAACGCTTGGTTGGCCGGGCCACTCTTGGTCAGCTGGTGGCTGATAGTTGGGTTAAGCTTAAGAGAGCATGCTTAGCTTTATCACTCTAGCGGTGGCGCTGGCGGTGGCCAGAGTGGCTTGGACCAGTCCGCGGATAGCGGTGTGGCTTGGGTGGCTGACCGTCCCGGCCTATTTGGTTAAGCTGACGTTGGGTCCGTTACCAACCAATCTATGGGAGGTGGTGGTCATCACTGTGGCGGTCGGGCTGGCCGCCCGACATCCGCGCGAAGCGGGAGCGACCTTGCGGACCAGTTGTCAACGATTGGGTTGGCCGGCAGTGTTATTGGGCTTGGGGGTGATAGTTGGCTTGGCCGTGTCGCCCGATCTGCGGCTGGGGTTAGGCATCGCCAAGGGTTGGTTCTTGGTCCCGCTCCTACTCTACTGGTTAACCATCTGGCAGGTGCGGCCGGCTGATATCGTTAGCCATGTTTTGACGTTGGTGGTCACAACCATCCCGTTATCATTGGTGGCGCTGGCGCAGGTGGCGACGCAGATCTTTATTACAGTGGACGGCAGGGCGTCAGGGTGGTTCGTGTCAGCCAACTATCTGTCGATGTATTTGGTGCCGGTCTTATTGTTGGGGACTATCGTGATCCAGACCGGCGCGGTTTGGCAACGCCGATTGGCCTATCTGGCCTGGGGTCTGGGATTAGCGGCGATCTACTCTTCGTTTTCCTTTGGCGGCTGGCTGGCGCTCGTGGCCGGGATACTCATCTGGGTGGCTATGCGCTGGCATCGGCGCTGGTGGGAGTGGATCTGGGGTATTATTCTCCCGGCCTTGGCCGTGGCTAGCCAATGGCAGACCGAGCGGTTTCAGTACATGCTTGATCTGACCCAGCGCTCATCCATCAGTGTTCGCTGGCAAGTGTGGCAGACAGCTCTGGCTATGATCAAAGCCCATCCCGTTACCGGCATCGGGCTGGGGCAGTTCCGCGATCAGTATTTAAACTATGCTAGCTGGCTATTCTCTCCCCCATGGGAGCTGGCTATCCTGCATGCGCACAACGTCTATCTGCAGTTTTGGGTCAATGCCGGTCTCTTGGGACTAGTCGGTTGGGTCTGGCTGGCTGTCGATTTCTTTCGGCGAGCTGCTCGAAGGAGTACGCCCCAGACGATTGGTCTGGTCGCCGCCATGGCCGCCACTCTTATCCACGGGCTAGGGGATACTACCTATTGGAAAAATGATCTGGCGGCGATCTTCTGGCTGATACTGGCGTTGCAAACGATCATGACGGATACTTCAACCTCAACCAAAGTATGAACCGGCCCTATCGCATCGGCATTGACGCTCGGTTATTCGGCACCCAGCAGGCGGCCGGGATCGGCACCTACGCCGAAGAGTTAGTGGCCCATCTGATCAAACTTGATTCCGAGGATAACTTTGTCGTCTTTGTCCTGCCGGAGGTGGCCGAGTTCTTCCCGTTCTACGCGTCCAATCTGACCAAGCAGGCGGTCGGGTTCCGGCACTATACCTACGGCGAACAGTTCGGTTTCCCTCGACTGTTGGCCCGGGCGCGGTTGGACCTGATCCACTACACCAATTTCAATTCGCCGGTCTTCGCGCGAAGGGTCAAAAGCGTAGTGACCATTCATGACCTGACTTTGTGGTTCTACTCGGGACGCCGGCAGACCAGCTGGTTTAGGCGGGCGATCTATCGGTACGTCATGCGCCAATCCTGTCTGAACGCCACCCGGATCATCGCTATCTCGCAGGGGACCAAACGGGATTTGGTTGAACATTTAAAGATCGATCCCGACAAGATCGATGTGGTCTACGAAGCGGCCCCGCGGCGGTATCGGCCGCTCCAAGACCCCAAGAAGATCGAGATGATCAAGACCAAATACAATATCTCCCGCCCGTTCTTCTTGTACGTTGGGCAGTGGCGGCAGCATAAGAACTTAGTTCGGTTGATCCGGGCGTTCGTCATTCTCCGCCATCGATACAACATTGACTACCAGTTGGTACTGGCGGGGAAAACCGATCCGCTGGCCCCGGAGGTGCCAGCGCTCATTAAACAATTGAATCTGCAAGACATGGTCATTATGACCGGCTATGTGGCCGACAGTGATCTACCGTATTTTTACGCGGAGGCGGAGGCCTTTGTTTTCCCCCCGCTCTACGAAGGATTCGGCATCCCGCCCTTGGAGGCGATGGCTTCCGGCACGCCGGTGTTATCCTCGAACGCTTCGGTGATGCCCGAGATCCTGGGTGACGCCGCCTTGTATTTTGACCCGACCGACATTGAGGATATGGCGCAGGCGATGTACAAACTGGCCACCACCTTCCATCTGAAAAAGGAACTGCGGGACAAGGGCGCCCGGCAGGTCAAAAAATACTCCTTCGCCCGGATGGCTAAAGAGACCCTAGCCGTCTACCACCGAGCTTTGGCCGAAGACGGTAAATCGTAATAGAATAGGGAGTGATATAATAACCGGTTATTATCAAATTTTTGGGTTGTTCATGAATCCAACCAATCTTAGTTTAGGGTTCGCCGTCTCGGCCGGGGCTGTGAGCGTTATCTATGCGTTGGGGCTATCGCTCTGGGTCCTGCGTCAGCCGACCGGTAGCGCCAAGATGATGGAGATAGCTCGGGCCATCCAAGAGGGTGCCGTGGCTTACCTGAAACGGCAGTACACCACTATCGCCATCGTGGCTGTGGTCTTGGCAGTGATCCTCGGCTGGGGGCTGGGGCTGACCAGTGCTTTGGGATTTTTGGTAGGAGCCGTGCTGTCGGGAGCGGCCGGGTTCGTGGGCATGCATATTTCAGTTCGGGCGAACGTTCGCACCGCCGCCGCGGCCGATCGCGGTCTGGCCCCGGCCCTGCAACTGGCTTTTCGGGGCGGCACGGTAACCGGTCTGTTCGTAGTCGGTCTGGGGCTACTGGGCGTGGCGGGATTTTATATTCTGACCCGGGACATTAACGCGCTGGTGAGCTTGGGTTTCGGCGGCAGTTTGATCTCGATCTTTGCTCGCCTCGGTGGCGGGATATTTACCAAGGGCGCCGACGTCGGTGCCGATCTGGTCGGGAAGATAGAGGCCGGCATCCCGGAAGATGACCCCAGAAATCCGGCGGTGATCGCCGACAACGTCGGTGACAACGTCGGTGACTGCGCCGGGATGGCCGCCGATTTATTTGAAACTTACGCGGTGACCATCGTAGCGGCGATGGTCTTGTCGGCGCTGCTCTTTGCCGGCAACCCCCTGCTCATCGTCTATCCGCTGGTGCTGGGCGGGCTGGCCATTCTGGCTTCGATCGTCGGAACGTGGTTCGTGCAACTGCCCAGACAGCACGACATTATGGGCGCGCTATATTTGGGCCTGACGGCGGCCGGGGTGTTGGCGTTAGTGGGTTTTTACTCGGCCAGCCGCTATCTGCTCGGAGATCTGGCCGGCGTGAGCTACCTCAATCTATTTTACTGCGCGGCGGTGGGGCTGGCGGTCACCGGTCTGCTCATCTGGATCACCGAGTACTACACCGCCTCCAGATTTAATCCGGTGAGAAGGATCGCTACCGCTTCCGAGACCGGTCACGGCACTAACGTGATCGCGGGATTGGCTGTGGGGATGAAAGCCACGACCATGCCGGTCATCGTGATCGTGGCCGCTATCGGCGCCGCGTACTATTTCGCCGGGTTGTTCGGTGTCGCTATCGCCGCCGTGGGGATGCTGTCGATGGTCGGTATCATTGTGGCGGTTGATGCCTACGGCCCCATTACCGACAACGCCGGCGGCATCGCCGAGATGGCCGGGTTACCGGAGTCGGTCCGAGCCGTGACCGATCCCCTGGACGCCGTTGGGAATACGACCAAGGCCGTGACCAAGGGTTACGCTATCGGTTCAGCCGGGCTGGCCGCTATCGTCCTGTTCACGGCTTATACTCAAGAACTGGACAAACTTCAACCCGGGACCATTCAATTCAACTTGGGCGATCCTTACATTCTGATCGGGTTGTTCATTGGTGGACTATTGCCGTATCTGTTCGCCGCGCTAGCCATGGAGACGGTCGGCAAAACCGCTGCTGCGGTGGTGAAGGAGGTCCGGCATCAGTTCAAGACCATCGTCGGGCTGATGGAGGGAACGGCGCGTCCCGACTACGCCCGGGCGGTGGATATCGTGACCCGGGCGGCCATTCGCGAGATGGTTATCCCCGCGCTCTTACCGGTAGCGGCCCCGTTGGTGGTGGGTTGGTTACTGGGCCCGCTGGCCTTGGGTGGGATGCTGGTTGGCAGTATCATCACCGGCATCTTCGTGGCGATCTCGATGACGACCGGCGGCGCGGCTTGGGACAACGCTAAAAAATACATTGAAGAGGGGCATCTGGGCGGCAAGGGATCATTGGCGCACGCCGCCGCGGTCACTGGCGATACGGTCGGTGATCCGTATAAAGATACGGCTGGTCCCGCCATCAACCCGATGATCAAGATCATGAATATAGTGGCCCTGCTGGCAGTCGGCCTCTTTCTTCGCTAGCCCGTTCCCTGATTGTGGGTTATTGGTGCTTGATTACTGGTGATTAAATAGCTATGGGGGACAAATTGGTCTTATCGGCGGCCCTGAAAAAGGGCGACCCGGGTGATATCCTGGTACTAGCTAACGGAACGGAACTGCCCTTGCCGGTCGTCTTGCCGCACCCGGAGGGTACGACGCTGGTGGTCGAAGTGCTGACTCCCCACCAACAGCAGTTAAACCAGCAGGAGCTGGCCCGGCAGATTCTTCAAGACATCCTTGATGGACGATAGATTGGAACAAACCAGAGCGCGCCGGCTCCGCTCGCTCCACATCGCTATCCGAAGCGTCGTGGGGTTGGTTGTCATTATTGGTCTCTTCTATGGGGGGATGGAGTTGGTCTACGCCGGTCGAATTTTGCCGGGGGTCCAGTTTTTGGAGGTGCATTTGGGCGGGCGGACCCAAACTCAAGCCGGCGCGCTGATCGCCCACCGGATCGGTCAGTCGCAACTGGGGCTGGTCCGGTTGGAATTTGCAGGCCAACTGTGGGAGGTAGATCCCAATCAGTTCGGTTTTGAACTGGACGCCGAGAGGTTGGCGGCCGAGGCGATGCGAGTCGGCCGGCGCGGTAACGTCTGGCAACGGGTGGAGGAGCGCGGTTATGTCTTGTTCAGCGCCAGCCAGCCAGTCATCCGAGCGACCGATCTGGTTCATACCTTCGATCGGGCCGCCCTTGCAGGATATCTGACCGAGATCGCCACCCAGATCGATCGGCCAGCGCGCAGCGCCAAGCTGACCGTTAAGAATAATCGAGCGACCGAACTGGTCGCCGATCAGGATGGACGAACTCTGGATGTGGATCAGACCATAGTTATGATCGCCGAACGGCTCCTCTCTCCCGCTCCTCTGGCTCTGCCGGTCGCTGTTACTCCCGCCCCAGTGACGTTAGCTCAAACCAATACGCTTGGGGTCCAAACCTTGATCGCCCGCGGGGTATCCAATTTCGCCGGCAGCCCCAGAAATCGCCGCCACAACATCGGGGTGGGAGCGAGCAAGTTCGACGGAGCGATCATCGCGCCGAAACAGACCTTCTCGTTCCTGCGGGCGTTGGGGGATGTCGACGCCAGCACCGGCTATCGGCCCGAGTTGGTGATCAAAGGAGACGAGACCACTCCCGAGTTCGGCGGGGGCCTGTGTCAGGTGTCGACTACGGCCTTTCGGGCGATCTTAAATGGCGGTCTGCCGGTAGTCGAACGGCGCAATCATTCCTATCG
>CAYOXG010000007.1:0-12460 GCA_964407885.1 uncultured Candidatus Saccharibacteria bacterium
GATCAGTGGGGTACCGACGCGGTCCGCTACTATTTGTTGAAAGAGATCCCGACGATGGATGATGGCGACTACTCCCCCGCTCGGTTCGAGGAGGTGTATAACGCCGATTTGGCCAACGATCTGGGGAATTTATTGAGTCGAGTGTTAAAGCTGGCCGACGGTCGGGTGGCGGCCTCGCCGCCGCCGGAACCGCAGATGGCAGATTTTTGGACGGGATACGCCAGCGAATTTTCGGCGCTGGCGCTAGATAAAACTTTAATCCATGTCGGCGCGTTAGTGCGAGGGCTCAACCGATGGATCGATGCGCGCAAACCGTGGGAGCTGATTAAAACCGATGCTGACCAAGCCGCCGCAGTGGTCAGTGGTCTGCTGGAGAGTTTGCGGCATATCAGTATCGCTCTCTATCCGTTCCTGCCCGAGACCTCCGACCGGATTCGTAGACAGCTCGGGCTGGCGCCGATCGACCCCGACAACTTTGATCTTTCCACCGAGACCCAGTGGGGCGGACTCCCGGCTGGCCATCAACTCGGTCAGTCAGAGATCTTATTCCCTAAACCAAATTAGATGCCAGCCGCCCTTCTGCCGATTATCGCCGTTATCGCCAGCGCCATTTTTGTCGTTATCTCTAAGATGTTTTTTCGCCGATACGGCCGGCTGACCAGCCGAGAATTTGTCTGGCTACAGTTCGTGGGCATTGTCGGGGTGTTGTGGTTGGCGGCACCGTTCTTCACCCAATTGCCTACGCGCGAGTTGCTGGTTTCGTCCAGCGTAATGATGCTTGGCATCGTAGCGCTGGCGGTAGTCGGGAACCTCCTCTACTACTGGGGGCTGGAGCATGAAAAGATATCGGAGATCGAGCCGTTCCTGCTGTTCACCCCACTGGTGACCATTCTGATTGCCAGCGCCTTTTACGCCAATGAACGGATTTGGCCGGTTTATGTCACGGCGGTTATTGCCAGCATTGTGCTGGGCTGGGCACATTTAAAACGTAAACATCTGGCCTTCCGGTTGGGGCTAGTGGTGATTTTGGTTTACGCGCTGGTCAACGGCTTTGAGGTAGTCATCACTCGTCACCTGCTTGATATCTACAACCCCTTCACACTGTATCTGTTGCGCAGCACCGGCATTTTGGTGCTGCTGTCGTTGGTCGCCGCGCCCAAGTTCGGCTGGCTCAAGCTCCATCACTTTGCGATGATGGGGATCTTAGGCGCGCTGGCGGTAGGTTCGGTGGTAGCCACCTATGCGGCCTTTCAACTGCGGGGGGTCAGTGAAACTATATTCGTGTTTACTTTGGGGCCGGTCTTGGTCTATCTGCTGTCAGTCGTCTTTTTGCAAGAGCGCTGGCAGAGGAAGAATATCATCGCCTCGGTCATCATCTTGGCGCTGGTGGCGTGGGTAAGTTTATTGAAATAATATGGCGTTAATCGACACGCATACGCATCTGAACTTCCCCGACTTCCATAAAGATATGGAAGCGGTCATCAATCGCACTTTCGCCGGCGGGATCGAGGCGGTCATTAATGTCGGGACCGACATGCAGACCTCTCAAGAGTCGGTTAATCTTGCCGCGCGGTATCGGGCCGTCTACGCTACCGTGGGAGTGCATCCCCACTTTGCCGAGGGATTTTTCGAAGTGAGTGAGCAGTTAAAGAGTTTGGCTCGACAACCCAAGGTGGTAGCCATCGGCGAGATCGGGCTAGATTATTTCCGCAATCTCTCCGGCCATGAGCATCAACTGCGGGCCTTCGTCGCCCAACTAGACCTAGCTTTAACCACAGCCAAACCGGTAGTCCTGCATTGTCGCGACGCTTACACCGAGGTATTGGGGGTGCTAGAACGAGATTACATCCCCCGGTTGAACGGCCGTCCACCCGGGGTGATCCACTCATTCGCGGCCGGTCCCACCTATGCCAAAAAATTTTTACGCCTAGGATTTTATATCGGCATCAACAATCTGGTCACCTACCCCAAAAGCACCGCTCTGCGGGAGGCGGTTAAGTTAATCCCCTTAGACCGGATTATAATTGAGACGGACTGTCCCTACCTCCCACCCCAGACGATGCGGGGTCAACGCTCGGAGCCGCTGTATGTCGCGGAGGTAGCCCGGGCCCTAGCTGAGCTGAAAGATGTGCCTATCCGTCAGGTCGAGGAGGCGACCACCGCTAATGCTCGTCGGCTGTTCCAACTAGATTAGATCTATGCGCCAACAAGAACTCAACACCCCCGTGTTTTGGTTGCAGGACGCCGGTCACTCGGCCTATTTGGTGGGCAATCAAGTCAGAGACCGATTGCTGAAGATCGTATCGGACCGGTTTGACGTAGATATCGCCACCAGCGCCCGGCCGAAACAAGTGATGACGGTCCTAAAAAAGAATCACATCGTTCCTACCGCCGTCGATGAAAAATTCGGCGTGGTGTCGTTCCGGTTCAACAAAGTGGCCTATGAAGTAACGACTTTTAGGCAGGACATCTATACCAGAGAGTTTGAGCACATCAAGCGCTACCCCGATGCCATCCGGTTCGTGCCGGTGGCTGCCGAAGACGCTCCCCGCCGCGACCTGACTATCAACGCTATCTACTTAAATCCCAAGACCGGCAAGTACCTGGACTACCATGGCGGGCTGAACGATCTCAAAAGTCGGGTCATTCGAGTCATCGGCGATCCCAACGTTCGGTTCCAAGAGGACCCCCTGCGCCTACTCCGGGTGGTTCGGTTGAAACATCTCTTGAACTTTAAATACGACCTCGCGACGCTGGCGGCCATCAGACGACACGCCGGGCTCATCAAAAAACTTTCTCCCACGGTGGTCAAGAAAGAGTATCTGAAACTGCGAGATTTGCCCAACTATGCGCGGGTTAAGCGAGATCTGCGGACGCTGGGGCTGGTCCAGATCACTTAGGCGGTCTGGGTCTGTTCTTGGACGACGGTGGACGGTATCGGAGTGACGTCGTCGCTGAATATCACCCGGTTGGCTTCGATCTGGGCAACCTGGCTGGCGGGCAGGACCAAGTCGGTTTGGAGTAAGCTGACCAGAGCTTTGGGACGGATGTAGTATCTCTGGATTTGCGAGGTGATGACATCAAACACCAAATCGGTCACCCGGCCAAGGACGCGGTGAGCCGTAGTCGCGGCCTCGAACCCGACCACGGTCATTTTTTGGGCGATCAGTTCCGGCAGACCGACCACCTCGCTGGGAGCGATGACGGTGTCCCGGTTTCTGGCTACTACCATCCGCGGCCCGTATTCGGCGATGTCGGCGGTGATGATAACTGGTGAGGTCTGCCAGAGTTTAGTTTTATTAAGTCGCCAAGCCGCCACTCGCTGGTCGCGGGGACTAACTACCCACCCGGCGATGTGGCCTAACAAATCGCCGCTCTCCAAATCCACCACCGGCATCTCCCGCAAACTGCTGATCTGCCGCAGATTCATGACTCCCCACCTCCTGGTCTCATTATATACAATTGTCGTTGTATCGCTGGAGGGCGGTATAATGTCTGGTAGATGAAAGCTTGGGCTTGGGTCAGACAATTTGGCTGGTTAGCGGTGGTAGTCCTGACTTTGTCAGGGTGTTCAACCAGAACTCTGCCGCCTGACGAGGTACTCCAGCGGCTGGCGGCGGCTTCGGCTGATCTAAAAAGTTTCGACTATGACATAACCCTGGAGCTGGCCGGCAAACTGCCCGTCATCTTGGGCAGCCAGTTCGATACCGCCCGCCTGCGCCTCACCGGCGAACTGGCCAGCCAGGATTTTTTGGCACCGCAGTTCACCTTGCGGACCGATATCACCGCCGGGTCCGGCCAAGGTTCGCTTGCACTGAGTGGCCAGTTGGTTGGTCTCGCCGACTACACTTACTTCAAACTCACCGACCTAGCCGTACCCACTCTCCTCCCCGTTTCGCTCGGGGCGGACAGCCGCTGGTATCGGATCAAACAATCTAATTATCAGAGCGGAAACAATGTGTTGGGTACTCTGCCCGCTCAGGCCCTAACTCCCGCTCAGATCAGCACCCTGCACGATCTGGTCAAAAACGCGGTGCTGTTCGACGTGCGGGAGAGTTTGCCGGACGAGACCGCATCCGGCCAACGGTCGTATCACTACCGGGTAACTCTACGGCCTGACGATCTTAAATATTTGCTGACGCGTGTCAGTGAGACGACTGGTTCGGCTCTGCCGATCGATCTGGGCCAAGCCGCCGACTATACTGCCGACCTCTGGGTTAACAAGCGCAGTTTCCAAATGAGTCGCCTAAGAGTCAGTGATACTTATCTAGCCGATGGTGTGCCGGTAGCGTTCACGCTTGAGCTGGGGCTAATGGACCACAACGAACGGGTTAACGTCACTGCGCCTAACGCCGCCGAGGAACTCAACCGCCAAAATCTGTTGGACAAACTGGCTCACTGGCAACCCACTTTCTAGCGGTAGCCAGTGCTTCGTCCGTGCGTCGCTCTATGAGCTATGCCGAACTACGCAGGGCAGTCCTTGCTTTGATCTTCATATTGGCGTAAGCCAGGCGTAGTCCGTCAGCTGACGGACGAAGACTGGTGGGTCCGGCAGGAATCGGACCTGCGTCAATCCCGCCGTTGCGCTTGCAACGGTTCCCATTTCTGTCGCACAGAAATGGCGGGACTGCTTAATGCGCTGGGGTGGGTCCGGCAGGAATCGGACCTGCGTCAATTGCTTAAAAGGCAACTGCTTTACCACTAAGCTACGGACCCACCCCAGCGTACAAGATTTACCACTAAGCTACGGACCCTCAACGTACCTGATTTTAGTTTAGTCGGTAATGGTCTGTCAAACCAGCCGGGCTCCAGACAACCCTATGATAGAATATACCTGTGCGTATACTGGTCGCTGGTGTTTTGTCGGCGCTGACAGTTGGCTGGGTGATGCCGTCAGCCGTCTCCTCCCTCCCGTTGCAGATCGCTGGTTGGCAGGCCAGTTTGGTTAGTGGTGAGCTACAAATCCAGTCGGTAGCCAACGATGCTTTCTTCGGCCGGCAGTGGCAGTTAAGTAAGGTCGGGATCGACCGGGTCTGGGATATCACCACTGGATCCGATTTGATTGTGGCAGTCATCGACACCGGCGTCGACCTCAACCATGCTGACCTAGCCGACAAGTTTTGGGCCAATCCGGGCGAGGTGCCCAACAACAACATTGATGACGACAATAATGGTTACACCGACGACTACCTTGGCTACGATTTCGTCGACCACGACTCTACCCCGCAAGACCTTCACGGTCACGGGACGGGGATCGCCAGTATTATCGCCGCCCGTTCCAATAATGGGGTTGGCATATCGGGCATCAACTGGCAGGCGCGGATTATGGCGCTAAGAGCGCTCAACAGTATCGGCGGCGGTGACTTTGAAACGGTCGCTACCGCTATCCGCTACGCCGCCGACAATGGCGCCCGGGTTATTAATATGAGTTTTGGTTCGTTTTCTGATATGTCGGTGCTGGCTTCGGCCATTGACTATGCCACCTCCCGCAATGTAGTCATCGTGGCGGCGGTAGGCAATAACTCGACCAGCACGATCTACTACCCAGCGGCTTATCCTCAAGTTGTTGCGGTATCGTCTTTGAGCCGAACTGACCAGTTGTCGGGTTTTTCTAACTACGGTTCCGGCGTGGATATCGCCGCACCGGGTGAACACATCCCCGTGGCGGACATATCGTCCTCAGCGCCATCGGTCTACGCCGAAGGGGCGGGTTCTTCGTTCGCGGCCGCGGTCGTTACCGGAACAGTATCATTGATGTTGGCCAAAAATCCTGCGCTTACCCCAGCGCAGGTAGAAACTATTTTAAAGTTGACTGCCGACGACCTCAGCGATTCCGTCAGGTTTGGTGCCGGACGGGTCAATGCCTACCGGGCGGTGACCTATCAGCCGCCTGCGGTGCGGAGTAGTACGCTCACTTCGGGTAGCCCGGCTACGGCCGATGGGGTTCGGGTCATTACCATCTCCGCTACAATAGCGGATGGCGGCGGTTTGCCGGTGCAAGCTACTATTAGCGGCACGAACAATATCGTTAATGGCCAGTTGGCAACCTTTGGCCAGCCCGTAGCTGTCGGTACCACCGACAGTGCTGGTCGGATCAGTTTTACTTTGTCCTCCACTACTGCCGAAGCCAAACAGATCACCCTTTCGACCACCACCGGCTCGGTAGTGGTCGCCACGCAGGTATCATTCACTCCTCCCCGGTCGCCCCGCTATCAGATGGTTTGGGTGAAACAAAGTCCGCATCTGACTTTGGGGTTAGATGGGACGGCAACCGTATGGGTGGAGGTTAAAAACACTGGCGACGTGACTTGGGTGAGCGATGGAGCCAGCGCTACGCCCCAAGGGCAAATGCGGCTTGGCACCGATCGGCCGATGGACCGTAGCAGCGTGCTTCATCATCCGACTTGGGTCAGTAACAACCGAGCGGCCAAGATGTCACCCAACATCGTTTATCCGAGCGGTACAGCCCGATTTAGTTTTATGGTCAAGGCGTCGCAGACCGGTTCGTTCAAGGAGTACTTCCGTCCGGTGGTTGAACATGTAAGTTGGTTGAACGACTTAGGTATTTATTGGGAGTTCAATGTTACGGCATCCGGCGCGGTTACGCCTTCTGGAGAGTCATCCCCCACCCAAGTCAATCGCGACCCAGCCGCCTACCAAGCCCTGATGCAATCTAAAAGTATGAATCTGGCCCTCCGCCGCGGCGAAGTCGGCACACTGGCCTTTTCGTTCCGGAATACCGGGTCGGCGCTGTGGCTCGGACGGGGCCTAGGGACACAAGGTACTGGCGCAGTCCGGGGGGGGGCGGCCAACCCCAACGATCGGACCAGCCGGTTTTACGCTCCTGACTGGCTTAACTCCAACCGGGTGCTGAACACTGATCTGGACGTGCCACCCAACTCGAATTTGGATGTTACTTTTACTATCAAAGCCCCCAACACTCCAGGAATTTATCGGGAACATTTTCAATTGGTGGCCGAGTACATCACTTGGTTCGGACCGGTGTTCGGCTGGACCATTACCGTAATATAGAGATATGGCTGAATGGCTTCAAGCGCTGGTGCTGGGACTGGTCCAAGGCGTAACCGAATTCATCCCGGTCAGTTCGTCAGGGCATCTGGTACTGGTACGCCAACTGCTCGGCTGGCCCGATCAAGGGCTGGCCTTTGACGCGGTTCTGCATCTGGCCACCCTGACCGCGGTCGTCATCTACTTTTGGCGGGAGTGGCGCAGTATGGCGATAGCCGTCACCACCCAAAAACAGACCTATGAAGTACGCCAAGCCCGTAAGCTGGTCGGGCTGATCGCGGTTACCACCGTGCCGGCCATCGGAGTTGGTTTGATCGCGGCCGACTGGGTTGGTGCCACCGTTCGTCATGTTCCCCAGATCGCCGCTCTTATGCTGGTAACGGCGGTCTTCATGTGGATAGTGGAGGTTATCGCCCGGCCACGGCGGGAGATTGCCAAACTTAACTTTTGGGATAGTTTAAGCATCGGGCTGGCCCAAGCGGTCGCCATCCTGCCCGGTATCTCTCGCTCCGGTGCCACCATTCTGACCGGGATGTACCACGGGCTCTCCCGCGAAGCCGCAGCTCGTTATTCGTTTCTGGCCGCTGGGCCCGTCGTTGCGCTGGCCGGCGGATATTCGCTGTGGCAGTTGAGTTACGACCTCAACGGGACCAACGATTGGCTCAGGCTCCTGATCGGTTTTGGAGCTTCGCTAGTCAGCGGGCTACTGGTCATCCACTGGTTATTGAAGTTTTTAAACCGCCACCGGCTCAATATTTTCGCGTGGTATCTCATTCTGGCCGGTAGCGGACTGCTTATTTTTGACTGGCTGAAATAATTTGCTGGAAACCCTGTCTCAAATTCATCCCTACGCTGCCGTTGTCATCACGGCCATGTTGCCATTGGTTGAACTGCGGGGGGCTATCCCTGTCGCCATCGGTGCGTATCACCTGCCCCCCCTGCTGGCGTTGGGGCTGGCCGTGGTCGGCAATCTTGTCCCGGTCGTGGTTTTGCTATTGATATTGGACCGCGCCACTGCTTGGCTGCGTGCCCTCCATCCGCGGGTTGACCATTGGTTTGGTTGGTTCTTTGCCCGAACCCATCATCGGCACTCGGCTAAGTTCGAACGCTGGGGCAGTTTGGCGCTGATGTTATTTGTAGCCGTCCCCTTGCCCCTGACCGGCGCCTGGACCGGTGCGCTGTTGGCCTATGTCTTTGGCATTAAATTCAACCACGCGTTGGTTTTTATCGGCGCCGGGGTGCTGATCGCCGGAGTGATCGTAACCTTGGCCAGTTTAGGCGGGACCGCGCTCCTGACGATATAATGAGGGTATGACTACCCCGCGCGTCATTGATCCCGTCTCCCTTCTGGGGGAGGAGGAGCTGGATGTCAGCTTGCGGCCACGTGATTTCGCCGGCTATGTTGGCCAGTCCAAGACCAAGACCGGTCTCAAGATTTCGATCCAGGCGGCGAAACAGCGGAGCGAGCCGCTGGACCACATCCTGCTGTTCGGTCCGCCGGGGCTGGGTAAGACCACACTGGCGCATATCATTGCGCGTGAAATGGGGGTGGGCCTGAGAGCCACCTCCGGCCCGGCCGTCGAACGAGCGGGTGATGTAGCAGCTATCCTCACCAATCTTCAGGATGGTGATGTTGTCTTCATCGACGAGATCCATCGACTGTCCCGGCCGGTCGAGGAGGTGCTCTACTCGGCGATGGAGGATTACTGCTTGGATATTATCGTCGGTAAAGGCCCGTCGGCCCGGTCTTTAAAGTTGGATCTACCCAAATTTACGCTGATCGGCGCGACCACCCGAGTCGGATTGGTCTCCTCGCCTCTGCGCGATCGATTTGGAACTACCTACCGACTGGACTTTTACGAGACGGATGACATCGAGACCATCCTTAACCGCTCGGCCCGGATCTTGGGCATCGATCTGCCGGCGACCTCGGCTCAACTCATTGCTCGCTCGGCTCGCCGGACGCCTCGGACCGCCAACCGCATCTTAAAGCGGGTGCGGGACTACGCGTTGGTCAAAAATAAGGGTGTCATCGATCTAGCGACGGTGCGCGATACGTTGGAACTACTGACCATCGACAAACTCGGTCTCGACGAGGTCGATCGCAAGATCCTGCACATCTTGATCACCCAGTTCAAGGGCGGCCCCGTCGGGGTCAGTTCGTTGGCCGCCGCTATCTCCGAAGAGCGCCAGACCATTGAGGACGTCTATGAACCGTATCTCATTCAGGAAGGATTTCTGCAGCGGACCGCCCAAGGCCGGGTAGCTACCGACCGGGCCTATCGACATCTGGGGCTGACCAGCCATAAACCGCAACTGCTGTAAATTATGACTATTATGCTCGCCATCTATGGGGTGCTGTTGCTGGCCGGATTGGTCTACGCCGGAATTAATATATTTCACATCGTGCGGTTTCGATTGCCGGGGGATTCGGCTTACATTGGGATGTCCGTCTATCTATTGATCTTGGCCGGCGTAGTCGTGGTCTCCGCCTCCGCGGCGATATTGGTCTATCAGCTATGATCGAGCATTTGATGTCTTCTGCTCCCTCCGCTCCGCCGCTCATCCTGCGGCGGCACACGCTCAATTTGCTGGCCCCGCTGGGCTGGTCGGTCTTGATGCTGGTACCGCTAGTTATTTTCTTGGCGGCGCTGGGGAGCTTGGGATTGGCCGGCGAACCAACGGTCGAGACCGGCCTGTGGCTGTTCGGAGGTCTGTACGTCGTGTTCGTCGTCAACTTTTTTATGATGCAATGGATCTTCTGGTATATGGATGTTTGGATCATTCTGCCGGAACGGCTGATCGATATCCAGCTGGTGACGCTGTTCAATCGCCGCGTTTCACAGATGAACACGGACCAAGTCCAAGACGTCCGAGTCACGTTTCAGGGCGCTTTGGCCTCGGTCTTTCGGTTTGGGGATATCACGGTCCAATCGGCTGGTAAACAGGGTTTCTTTGAACTGCGCTCCATTTCCAATGCCCGCGATGTGGCTGACCTCATCACTAGTTACAGTGAACGCGGCCGGGGCGCGATGCCCAGCGGTCAGACGCATAAAACCTACCGCCCGGCCCAACAGCTAGGCGAGGTCCTGATCGCCCAGAACGTTATCTCCCCGACCGATCTGGAATTGGTTCTGCGGGAACAACCGGAGAGCGGCAAACGCTTGGGCCGCATCTTGTTGGATAAACGCCTGATCACGCGCGAGGACTTGGTGCGGGCGTTGGGTAGCCAATACCATGTACCGTCGGTTGATCTGTCGCGTTATGAAATTGACCCCGTGGTCGTTAAAACTATGCCCTACGACCTCGCGGTACAATATACGGCCATCCCTATCGCTCGTTCCCGTGAGGCCGTCACGGTGGCTATCGCCGATCCATCACCCGAAAATACCGGCGGTCTCTCCACCCAGTTCGATATCCCGCTGGCCTTTACTGTGGCGGATGAGGACTACATCCGCGAGGCTATCACTGGCCACTATTTGGCCGAAGGTGACGAGGGTGACGCGGATGTCACTGGTGCCTCTTCTCTGGAGGATCTGGGCATCGAGTAGCTGGGTCTTGACTTTTTTAGAGAAATATAGTATAATGATACGATAAGTAGCAAGTTGGCCAAAGGAGTAAAACCAAACAAAAATATGCTGAACCTGTGGCAACGGTTCACAATCTGGCTGGCCGTGCCCGGTAATCCCCGCCGTCTGACCATCGGGGCGGTGAGCATAGTCGCCGTCATTGTGGCGGTGCTATTTTTTTCCCAACTGGATTTCCTCCTGCGGTTGTTTGGGATTAGAGCGGCTATTGATCAGGGGGGGCTTAAGGACCAACTCAACTGGAGTTCGGCGCCGGCTATGGGCACAGCCCGTAGCCAGCCAGCGTTGGTGTACACAGCGGTCAAAAATGGCCCGGAGACAGAGTACCGATTGTGGGCCTTGGGAGGCACTCGGACGACTGCCGGCGATCTGGTTCTGCTCAACACCACCGAGTATCTGTCGTTGGATAACGATGGCAAGCCCGCCAGCACTGACTGGGTGGCCGGCTCACCATTAATTTACGGCCATGCCGCTGGACGGGCAGTAGCCGTGGACACCACCGGCGATGGCTATCATGACTGGCTCTATATGATAGTCGGTGATATGCATATTGCGCCTCCGCTCACCGATCCAGCTTTGGCCGATCTCGGTCAGGGCATCTTTGCTACCATTGAAAAATTGGATCTCCATGATCTCTCCGCCGGTTGGCGGGTAGTCAGCAAAGTGACCGATGTCAACTATCTGCCGGAGGTGCTGGTGGACCGCCAAGGCAATGTGCAGATCATCGGCGGTATCTTCGGCAATGTCTGGTCCGGCGTGACCACTCCTCCCCTGCTACCCGCCAACCTTATTGACCCGACGCGGGATTGGGAAATTTGGAACGATCCACAAAACGACATCCCCGACAAGCCGGTTGTGGGCAAACATCCGTTATACATTCCTAAAGGTATGTCCATGCCGACACTTGGTGTCGGCACCTACGCTTGGCCGGCGCAAACTTCGGACTCGGATGGGGACGGGCTGACGGATTGGCAGGAGATACTACTAGGAACTAATCCTCAATTGGCTGACACCGACGGTGATGGTGTGAATGACAAAGATGAGCTGCTAGCTGGGACCAACCCGACCAATGCCACCAGTGTGCCTAGTCCCGGTGTGATACCCGATATCGGTCCTGTCATTACCGTTGTCCGCCCGACTTCCGGCCGACTGGCCTGGGCATCCAAATGGCGCGCTCTCTTCAGACCGGCTAAGGCGCAGATCGTCCCTCTGCCGGAATATGGCAAGATCTACGCCGAAGCTCTAACTAAAGGCAACTTTTTGACCACCACGGAGGCGCATATCGGATTCACGCCGGGGACGGATATTAGCTGGTCTATCCGCGAGTTAACTAGTGATGCTAAGAATGTCAGCGACAATAACTATGTCTATCCCTATTCCACGACCCGGTGGGATACCACTAAAGTTAACCAGATCGGCTTGATCAGAGGGGCTGTCAAGGAAAATCTGCCGCTGGGCAGGCCGGGGAGCCCCACCATCGAAGTCCTGCCGGTAGCGCAAGGACGCTACGGACACAAGGTAGCCGAAATGGACAGTGGCATTTGGGTGTTCGGCGGTGCCAGCGTCGGGCGGGGCAGCGGCGGGGATAACTATTCACCATTTTGGGTGTTGGAAAACATCCAGCATCCCCAGATTGCTCTGCAAGAACAAGCCAGTTCCAAACAGTATCAGCTGGCTGGTCATGTCACTCTGCGGCTATCCAACGGCGCCTGGTACACCACTAACGCTCACGACGACTACCCCCTGAACTCTAATGTCACGCCGTTGGTGAACAGTTCAGTCACGCGCGGCGGTCTGTTTCTGCCCGCGCTGGTCGAGGTCACTAACCAGCTGGAACTGGCGGG
>CAYOXG010000008.1:0-12180 GCA_964407885.1 uncultured Candidatus Saccharibacteria bacterium
GGTCGGCGGGATTGGCCCGCCTTCCAACATTTCAACACCCTACTGCTTTTCACCTTTCATTCCGCGTAGCGGAATGACCCCGAGCTTACCGAGGGGTATCCCTCGACTGCGCTCGGGATAATTTCGCTACGCGAAATTAGTATTGTCTCTGTGACACTTTCCCTCGCCCCGGGCCTGCCCGCCGAAGCGGACCGCGCGAAGGCGGGTCGCCGTTAGCGACTTTCCTGATCCAGAGCGGTGTCCGGACTTTCCTCCCCGCCAATTTAAAGCTCGTCGTGCAAGCGTTGGCTCAGTTGACCAGCCCTAAATTGGCGGGGTAGCTACACACTGGCAAAGAGCAGAGCCAATATAACTAATTTATCCGCCCCGGTCAAGGGAACTGTGGCATAATGGGCATATGGAAAAACCACCTTTTCTGATCGGTATCGCCGGCGGGACCGGCTCGGGCAAGACCTATATCGCCACGGAACTGCAGAAAGCCGATCCGGCTAATATCCTCATCTTTTCTCATGACCACTACTACCGTGACCGGAGTGATGTGCCACTAGCCAGCCGCAAGGACCTAAACTATGATGAGCCCCAGGCGCTGGACGAGGAGCTCTTTTACCAACATCTGCTGGATCTAAAAGCGGGCAAACCCATCAATATGCCCCAGTATGATTTCGGGACCCATACGCGCAAGCCGATGACGATGTATGTCGAGCCCGAGCCAGTCATCATTGTCGAGGGCATCCTGATCCTGACCGATCAGCGGGTGTGCGAGGCGCTGGATCTGACCCTATTTGTCGATGTTGACCCGGACATCCGGCTGGCCCGTCGGTTGGAGCGGGACGTCGGTGAGCGGGACCGCAGTTTCCAAGAGTCCCTCAACCAGTATCTAACCTCCGCCCAGCCGATGCATGACAAGTATGTCGAGCCGGGCAAGGACGAGGCCGACTTGATCATCAACAATAACGGTAGCCGAGACGCACTCCAGGACGCCTTGGAGACGGTCCGGGCGCGCATCCTTGAAGTGTTGGGCGAATCCCCGTAGAATACTATCCTGACGGGCTCATAGCTCAGTTGGTAGAGCGTTCCCTTGACGTGGGAAAGGCCAGAGGTTCGAATCCTCTTGGGCCCACCAGCCAGTTAAATCGGGGGTTTAGCCATATGAGGCGCTTCAATCAATTCTTCACCCTGCTGTTGGTGCCGCTAGATTATCTGATGGTGGGGCTGACCTTTGTCGGCGCCTACTGGCTCCGGCTCCAGTGGCAGTTTGTCCCAGTGATCTATATTTTGCCGCTGGCCGAATATCTCCGGCTGGTGCTGGCGTTGGCGCCCCTGTGGGTAGCGGCCTTCTTTTGGTTCGGACTGTACCGCTTCCGGGGATTTCGGAATCCATGGGAGCTAGTCGGCAAAGTGGTCGTCGCCGTTTCGGTGGCATTGGCGGTGTTCGTCATTGGTCTGTTTCTGGCCAAGACCAGTTTCTTCTCCCGGCTGATCATCGCTTATGTCTGGATCTTCAGCATCGTCTTGGTACTGCTGGGGCGGGCGCTCATTAACTATTTCAAACAGTGGCTCCAGTACGCCGGCACCGGCGTCGAGCGAGTGCTCTTGGTCGCTTCCGACAAAATAGCGGACGACTTAAGTGGTCAGATCAACACCGCCCGGCCAGGCCAAAAATTGATCGGAGTGATGGACGCGCTCGACTGGGACACACTTATTCAGCATCGGCCGGATCGGATCATTGTCGGATATGAATTGAGCGGTGAGCTGATGGTCAAACTCGTCCGCTGGTGCGAGGATCGTGATACCGTACTCCAGTATGTGCCGAGCTTGACCGGCCTCTATACTTCACACATCACAGTGGATACGCT
Organism: uncultured Candidatus Saccharibacteria bacterium; assembly: GCA_964407885.1. GTDB lineage: Bacteria > Patescibacteriota > Kazan-3B-28 > Kazan-3B-28 > Kazan-3B-28 > Kazan-3B-28. The sequence continues at coordinate 1,857 of CAYOXG010000008.1, forward strand.
AGCTGGCTATCCCATCATTGAGCTTAGTCCCACACCGCTGTCCGGTTGGGGGAGAGTGGCCAAGCGGCTGTTTGATGTCGTAGCAACTCTCGTGGGCATGGTCGTGGCGTTGCCGATCATGTTGATCGTGGCTATCGCCGTCAAGTTGGACTCTCGGGGTCCGGTGGTCTATGCCCAACAGCGCATCGGCGAGCTCAGTCGGCCATTTACTTTCTACAAATTTCGTTCAATGTACGCCGAGTTGAGTCCGGGACTGGGCGGGGAGCGAGCCGAACGGATGTTGGAAGAGTTGAGGGAACGCAACGAAGGCAGCGGGCCATTATTCAAGCTTAAAGACGATCCGCGAGTGACCCGGGTCGGCCGATTTATCAGGAGCACCTCTTTGGACGAACTGCCCCAACTGTTTAATGTCCTCCGAGGCGAGATGAGTTTGGTCGGTCCCCGACCAGCTCTACCCAATGAGGTGGCGGAGTATAGTGATGCGGCTAGACGACGTCTGCTGGTCAAACCGGGCATCACCGGTCCGTGGCAGGTGTCGGGCCGGAGCGACGCGTCGTTCGATGACTATGTCGGGTTGGATACCTACTATATCGAGCACTGGTCGATGCTGCTGGATATCAAAATTATTCTGCTGACCTTCGGTGCGGTCTTCGGCCGCAAGGGGAGCTATTAATAATTTAGCAATTCAACAATTGAGCAACTCAACAACTCAACAATTTAATGAATTAAAAGTAGCCATCGTGGCCGATTGGCTGACCAGCCGCGGCGGGGCCGAACGGGTGATCCTCAACTTCGCCGAGCTTTTCCCTCGGGCCGATATCTACACTTCGGTATTTAAGGCCGCGGCCTTCCCAGAGCTCCGCGGCCGGCGAGTGGTCACAAGTTATCTGCAAAGGTCGCCTCTCCGATACAAACAGCAACTCTTTCCGGCTCTGCGTCCGGCGGTATTTGAATCATTCGATCTAGACGCCTATGATCTAGTCATCTCTTCCTCCCATGCCGAAGCCAAGGGTGTTATCACCAAGCCCGAGACCCTGCATATCTGCTACTGCCATACCCCCACTCGGTATTACTGGAGCCACTACCATGGATATCTTCGGGCGCGCCAGTTGGGGATACTAGATCCGTTGGTCAAACTGGTGATGCCTTCGCTGGTCCATCGCTTACGCATCTGGGATCGCGTCGCCGCCGATCGAGTTGATTCGTTTATCGCTAACTCCCAAAATACCGCCGCCCGGATCAAAAAATACTACGAGCGGGGGTCAACGGTCATCTACCCGCCGGTAGATTTTGCCCGCTTTCAGAGTGAGAGCGCTCCCGGTGATTTCTATCTGATCGTTGGTCGGCAGATAGAGTACAAACGAACGGATATCGCGGTCGAGGCCTTTAATCAACTAGGTCTGCCGCTAAAGATCATTGGCGAAGGACCGGAGGTGGCTCGTCTCAAGCGGCTGGCGACCTCCCCGAACATTGAATTTCTTGGCCGGTTGACCGATGACGAGACCACCGCTTACTTTCTGCGGTGCAAGGCCGTGCTCTTCCCGCAGGAAGAGGATTTTGGCATCGTGCCGCTGGAGGCGATGGCGGCCGGTAAGCCGGTTATAGCGTTCAGCGCCGGCGGAGCGCTCGAGACCGTGATCGAAGGTCAAACCGGTATCTTCTTTTCTGAACAGACCCCAACTTCACTGACCGACGCTGTCCAGAGGTTCGAGCGAATGAGCTTCTCTCCGGGCGCCGCCCGCGAGCATGCTCGTCAGTTCGACAACGTTGAGTTCAAACGCCAGATCCAGGAGTTTGCCGAAAAGAATTGGCAGGAACATGTCCGACGATTACATCCTCATCAATGAGAATCGGAGTCGATATTCGAGGCCTTTTGACCGGCAAGATCAGCGGAGTGGAACAGTACACTCTGCAGATCCTGCGGCATCTGCTGGCCATCGATGCCGAAAATACTTATGTATTTTTTTATGTCTCTTACCGCGATCTTGACCAGCGGCTGGCACAACTTTTTAAGGCCTACCCTTATCTGCAGGCCGCCAATGTGGAAGTTAAAAAACTGCGCTGGATCAATTTTCCCATTTTGTTGCACGCGTTCTTTAAGCCCCTCGATTGGCCGAAGGCCGATATCGTCTGCGGGGGACTGGATGCGATGTGGATGCCATCGCCCATGCTCTTGCCGTTATCTAAAAGATGTGCCAAGGTCACCACCTTTCACGATCTGATCTTTTATATCTATCCGCAGTTCTACCCACTCGCATCCCGCATCTGGCAGTGGCAGATGAGTTATCCATATGAGGCGCGGACCTCGGATAGAATTATCGCCGTGTCGGAAACCACCAAGCAGGATTTGGTTCGGTGGTTGAGAGTCCCGGTTAACAAGATCACCCGCATCTATGAAGGGGTGGGCGAGGAGTACTTCGCGCCGTCCGACCCGGCGGTCGTAGCGGCAACCAAGGAAAAATTTGGTTTGCCCGAACGCTATCTCTACTATGTCGGCAGTATCGAACCGCGCAAAAATCTGCGGTTGGCGGTGATGAGTTTACGGGAGCTCGCGCGGCGCTACTCTGATACAATAAAGTTGGTTGTGTCCGGCAGTAAGAGTTGGTTGACCTCGGAACTTTATCAATCGATCCAGGAGTTGGGGTTAGGGGACCGGGTGATCTTCACCGGAGCGGTCAGCGAAATGGAAAAACGCGCGCTGCTTGGTGGTGCCACTGCCTTTGTCTTCCCCTCCTTTTATGAAGGATTCGGGCTGATGGTGTTGGAGGCCTTCGCTAGCGGTTGTCCGGTGATAGTCAGCAATGCGCCGTCTCTGCCCGAAGTGGCAGGAGAAGCGGCCCTGCAGGTTTCACCCACGGACGCCAGCGGCTTGGCCGATGCCGTGTATCGGCTCGTCACCGACACCCACTTGCGTCAACGCCTGATCGATGAGGGAAGACGGCGAGCCCGACAGTTTACTTGGACGGACGCGGCCCGGCAGACATTGCGGGTAATTAGGGGGGCGGCTCATGACCACAGGGACAGCTAAACGCTACTACTACGTCAAATCAAAACCGGCTCGGAGTCCGGCCGGCCGGCCGGTCCAACTGCTAGTGCCCAAACGCCCCGCGGCGACGACTTTGGATATGGATTTTGCGGTATCGGCGCCTAGCCGGGTGGCACTCAACCCAGCGTTAACCGCCCTGCGGCTAACGCCGATAGCGGGCCTAGTCGTGGCGATGTATCTCGGTGGGGGAGTGCTCTCGCAAGCCGCCGCGGGGATTAAGGCCGACCTGACCATGCTTACGGCCAGCGGGGTAGACAAGTTGGAGTTAGCCGCTGTAGCCATTACTCAACGTGACATCGCCACCGCCCGCGACAACTTCGTCGCGGCCCAGAATTTGTTTTCCACCGCCCAAAAGCAGATCCTGTCCCTTGGACAGACCAACCTCTATATGTCGGGGTTGGGTGACACCCGGTCAACTGTCATCACCGGCCAGAAGTTGGTCGACAGCGGTCTGAACCTAGCTGTTGCCGGACAACTCTTAGTTGATACGATGACCCCGCTGTGGCAGTACTTCAGCGGTCTTAGCGATCAACCCGCTTCGCCTGCTGATCTGGCGACCCAAGTAGTCGGACTGATGGGTAATAACGCCAAACAACTGGACCAAGCCATCGCTTCGGTCACCAAAGCCAACATCCTGCTGGCCTCGGTCGACCCGCGGCTGGCGGGATCGGAGTACGCCGAGATCGTTGTCCGGGCCCAGATCAAAACCGCCGCTCTTCAGCGGGCGGTGACGACCCTAGGGACATTGGCGCGCGAACTCCCGGCCGCGCTCGGATTTAATAATCCGCGCCAGTATCTCATCCTCAATCAGAACAACAATGAACTCCGCGCCACCGGCGGATTCGTGGGCAGTTATATGCTGGTGGAGGTATATAAAGGGAAACTCCAAAGTGTGCTGGTGGATATGACCCAGCGCATCGACGGCCAGAACCCCAAGACCACATTGGCCTTGCCTGAACCGCTGTCCACTATCACCACCTCGTTCGGGACCAGAGACGCCAACTGGTACTTGGATTTTCCCACTTCGGCCCAGACCTTCCAGAAACTCTATGAGCAGGTCGGCGGCGGGACGGCCGACGGCATCATCGCTATCAACCCGGAAGTCATCCGCGATCTGCTGGGGGTCTTGGGCCCGGTTTATTTACCGGACAAAGACCTGACCCTGACGGCCGATAACTTTGTGACTGCTACTCAAGAGCAGATCGAAGTGATGGATAAACATCAAACCAATCCCAAAGAGGTCTTGAACCAATTCGCGCCGATCCTGCTCACGCGACTCTTGGCGGCGACCGGGACCGAGATCCAGCGGATCAGTGTGGCCCTGACCCAACGCCTCACCGCCAAAGATATCTTGTTATATGCTAGGTCGCCCAAGCTCCAGTCGGTGTTTATGGGGCTTAACTTGGCTGGCATTGTCCCGACCGACACCGGTGGAGATATGTTGGCGGTGGTGCGATCCAATCTGGGCGGGCGCAAGAGTAGTCAGACGGTGGCGGAGGAGATCCACCATACGGCCAACATCAATTTAGCCGGTGATGTCACCGATACGTTGCAACTCAACTACACCCACACCGGTACGGATGTCTTTCCCGATGGTCCCAATAAGGACTACGTCCGGGTCTTCCTGCCGTCGGGGAGTGTACGCATCTCCGCCCACGGGCAGGACTACGGCACTACGGTCGAGAGTTTTACCGAGAACGATAAAACCGTACTGGCCTTTTGGCTAACCACCGCGCCGGGGGAGACCAAGACGGTCGAACTTAGTTATCGGCTACCCACAAAGATGACCGACCGCTATCATCTGGAGGTAGTCAAACAACCGGGTGCCCACAATACCGCCCTGACTAGCATGCTGAAGCTCTCGCCGGCGCTGGACGTGGCTGGCGAGCCCGGCGTTAAAACCAAAACTTTGTTCACGGGTAAGCTGCAGGCCGATCTGCAACTTGGGGTCGAGATTATATCCGTAAACTGATGGGGAACTCACAATGAGCATCCTCGCATTGTTCGCTCTCATTCTCACTGGTTGGTTCGTGGTGCTGGGGTTGGGGCTGATCTTCAATAACAAGATGATGTGTCAACGGGTTATGGAGGTGGCCGATGAAGACGAGCTGATGTGGACTTGGGGTTTCTGGGCGCTGGCCTTCGGGTTGGCGATCATCGCCCTGACCGGGTACACCATTACTTGGACCGGTTATGCTTGGGTCCTGCCCTTGGCTGGTTGGCTGGGGGCGCTAAAAGGCATCTGGTTGATATGGGCCCCGGGCACCCCTGGCAAGTTGATGAAGAGATACTGCCAGCCCGGTGGAATGAGCATGTTTGGCGGTATTATCTTGGCGCTGCTGGGAGTGTTCTTCTGGCAGGCCATTATCCCAATGTACTAATTGGTGGGATAAAAAATATCCCCCGCCCGACAAGGGCGGGGGATATGAGTTGGAGTAAAAGTTATGACACGATCTCTCGGGCGACCCGTTCGAACACATTTTCGTGCTGGGCCGCCAGTTGGGCTAGCACCTTGCGGTCCAGCTCAACTTGCTTATCCGTCAGTTTATGGATAAATACGCCGTACTTAATTCCCAGTCGGTTGAGGCCGGCGTTGATGCGGTTGATCCACAGCGCTCGGAACGTCCGTTTCTTGTTCCGCCGATCGCGGTAAGCGTACTGGCCGGCTTTCAGCATCGCCTCGCGGGCCCGTTTGATATTGGTCCGCCGGAGAGTCCGGAAACCCTCCGTGGCGGCCTTTAACCGCTTATGTTTGGCTCTGACTGTTTTGCCTCGCTTGACACGCATGGAGATGAACTATGAATCAGGAATTATGAATAATGGGCTAGAGCCGGGATTAGCCGATTGGTAGATGAGATTACTTACCCAGTAAGCGGCGGATCCGGCCCTCGTCCGCCTTGGTCACGTCGGCCGGCCGACCCAGCCGGCGCTTTCTGGCCGCTGACTTTTTGGTCAATTTATGCGCCTGCATCGCTTGCCTGCGTTTCAGCTTACCGCTCTTGGTGATGCGGATACGTTTGGCGGTACCTTGATGGGTTTTCAGCTTGGGCACCTAATTAGGCGATAAAATCGTATGAATGCTCCGACCTTGTCTGGTGGGCGCTTGTTCCATTTTAGACACCCTAGCCAATCTGTCAACAAACCGGTTCAAGAGTGTCTCACCCAAGTGGGCGTGAGTGATCTCCCGACCGCGGAACAACACTCCGACTTTTACCTTGTTGCCCGTCCCCAAGAACTTCTCCGCCCGTTTGGCCTTTACCTCGAAATCATGGTCGTCGATCTTGACGCCCAAGCGGACCTCTTTGACGGTGCCACCCTCGTTTCCGCGGCGCGAGCGTTGTTGGGCCTTGGTCTGCTCATACTTATACTTGCCAAAATCAAGGATCTTGCAGACCGGCGGCCGCGCGGTCGGGGAGACCTCGACCAGATCCAAATCCGCCGCCCGCGCCAACTGGAGGGCTTTGGCGGTCGGCGTCACCCCCAGTGACTTGCCGGTCTGATCGACTAGAAAAACCTCAGGCACTCGGATCCACTCGTTGGCCCGGATCCTAAGCGTCTGACGGTACGGTTTAAAGTTGGATGTTCTTCTCAAACTAGTTTTAACCTATCACGAGCTCTTGGCCGTGGTCAATTGGCTGGGTTTGGGAACGATCAGCCGGACATATTTGGTCAGGCCCCTGATCTCCACTGGGGTATGGGCCACCATTTCGTTGCCGACCAGTACCGGCATCTTGGTTTCGCCCACGACCGACAGCGCATCGCTGTGCAACACGCTGGCCGTACTGGGATCGGGGGAGGTAAAGAAAGTCAATTTCAGTTTTTTATCTCCCTGCTCGCCGTTGAGCTTGATCTGCACCCGGCGGGTATTACCTATGACCTTGACCTCGTCGTCGAGCTGGATAGTAGTGAGAGTGCCGTCGTCAGTCAAGGCCGCCTGTCGGGTCAGTCCTAGAAACTTCATCCACGGACTGGCCTTACGGAGATACTGGGTCAACAGGCCCGACCGGGGCGCGATCTCAACCTCGCCCACGAAATAGTGCTGCCCGATCCGGCCCAAGCGTTCCAGCTTCAGTTCCCGATCAGCCAAGGCCTTGATGGCGACCGACAGACGCTTTAATCCCAAACTGTGGGCCAAGTGGTTGGTCCGGCTTAAGGGGATGATCCCCAGTGGCACCTCTTCGCCGGCTAGTGAATTCAAAACGGCATTAACGGTGGCGTTGCCGCCAACCGCCACCACGCCGGAGTCGGTTGGTCGCAGATGTTTGGTCAGCAGGTCCGGCACCTCCGTCAGATTGCCGATCATCACGAACCGGTATTTGATTCGATGCCGGTCGAGTAAGCGGCGTAACTGCCTCTCGATGCGGGAGAACTTGCGATTACCGGCCTCCGGGTTGATTAAAAATAGATACATAGCGGTCTCAGGCGGTTTCTTCCTCTAGGACGGCCCCTGAATCCTCGACTTCGTAGGTGGGGGTGATGTCCGGTTTCACCCGCTCGGTATCGTGCATCGTGCTGCTCCCTTTCAGGATCCCGCCCGCCTCGATACTCAAGGCAGAGGTGCTAACATCCCCCTCGATGCACCCGGTTTCCATGATCTCCAGTTTGCCGATAGCGTTAACGTCGCCGACTACTTCGCCGGCGACATAGACGTTCTGGGCGTTCAGGTTGGCCTTGACCCGCGCCCGCTCGCCGACCACCACATCCCCGTTGGTGATCAGCACTCCCTTAAACCGGCCGTTGATCTGAATATCACCGGCGGTCTTGAGGGTTCCTTCCACACTCACCCCGTCCCCGATGATGGTGTCGGGGCTGGCAAAATCCGCAAAATCTGCTCTGGTCTTGACCATAGGAAAACGCTCCAATTATACCCTAAAGTCCCGTCAAGTAAAGCCCCGGTCACCCTTTACTTGGTGGGGGGTTTTGGGTAGGATACTTACGTGCCCATGTGGCCCTAATTTTATGGCGCTGGAGAAGATTTTTACTGTTGTGCAGGTGACAGTCGGAGTGTTCCTGGTCGGAGCGATCTTGCTGCAGGCCCGAGGGGCGGGTCTGGGCGAGACCTTCGGCGGCAGCGGGGTGTTTTACGGTAACCGGCGGGGGCCCGAGCGCGGGCTGTATCTCATCACCATCGGCCTCGCGACGCTGTTCGTGTTGCTGTCCTTTGTTATCCTCCTCCTGTAAATGGATGTAAAGATAACCGGAGGCCGCCATGCGTGTCATTAAGCGTCTACGATTCGACTCAACTACCCATCCCGTCCTGGCTCGGCTGGCTGGCTTAGGCGGGATGTTCGGCGGAGCGATCAGCTGGTTGGGACGGCTGGTGGTCAAGTTCAGCCGCGCTGAGCGACTGGTGCTCACCGGACTATTCATAGTTATAGTTGTCGGCGGGGCTTTGGCTGTCGCCGAACGGACTGGACAGGGCGAACATCTCCCGGTCAGCGGGGGAGTTCAGGTCGAGGGGTTAGTCGGTACCCCCCGGTACATCCAGCCGCTCCTGGCCGAAACCAACAACGTTGATCGCGATCTGGTCCGGCTGATCTATTCTGGTCTGACTCGCATCAGCCCGGGGCGGGAGGTGTTACCGGATCTAGCGATCAGCTGGGATAGCACCGACAGCGGTCGGACGTATGTCTTCCACTTGCGCAACGACGTGCTTTGGCATGATGAGGAGGTCTTCACCGCCGAGGACGTTGTCTATACCGTTAATGTGCTCCAGAACGACAGTTACCGCGGGGTGTTAAAGTCATCATTTGCCGGCGTGGGGGTCGAAGCGATCGACGACTACACCGTCAGATTCACACTGCCCAGCGCTTCGGCCTTCTTTCTCTATGATATAGCCGTACCGATCATTCCCAAGCACATCTATCAGGATGTGCCGGTGTCAGATTTTCAGTCCTTTTACACCGAGGCCAAGATCATCGGGACCGGCCCTTACCATTTCGACAAAAGCACGCCGGGCGAGTCGGTGACCTTGGCCCGATTCAAGGGTTACTACGGGGACGAACCCTACCTCGAGCGGCTGGTGTTTTTCTTCTTTGACAGTGAAAAGAGTTTGCTGGCGGCGTTCAAGAGCCGGGCTGTCAGCGCGGCGGGCTTTACCGACCTGCGGCCGGAGGGGACCGATCTTACCCCCAACGATATACGCTATGTCTACCCCTTGCCACAGTACCGGGGGGTGTTCTTCAACCAGCTGAGCGAGAACAACGCCATCAAGGACAAGGCCGTCCGCCAAGCGTTGGCGCTGGCTACCAACAAACAGCAACTTATCGACCAGGTCGAGGGCGGCAAGGCCCTGATCGTTGACTCGCCGGTCCTGCCCGGGTTCTGGGGTCACGATCCGGATATCAAAAAATATGAATTCAACATCGCCAAGGCGGCCGAGATATTAAAGCGTGCCAGATGGGCCGACATTGACGGCGATGGAATCTTGGAGCGGGATGGCACCCGGTTGAGTTTTCGGGTGACGATCAGAGATGACGCCAAGTCCAAGCAGACCGCCGAGCTCCTCCAGCGCAGTTGGAACGCCATCGGCGCGGACGTGGCGATCGAGTCCTGGGATGCCGCTACCTTGATCAAAGACATCATCCGTCCACGGAGTTATGAGGTGCTGATCTTCGGTCAGGATCTGGGTACCGGCTCCGATCCTTATGTCTATTGGCACAGCAGTCAGATCCAAGATCCCGGACTGGCGCTGGCGGTGCAGTTCGACAAGGATATTGATAACTCGCTGGAAGCGGCCCGCACCGCCGCCAGCTTGAATCAGACCATCGTCAACTACCATCGGTTCCAAACGGCCTTTGCCGATCTGGTCCCGGCCATCTTGCTTTATCAGCCGTACTATGTTTATCTGGTTGACGCCAAGGTTAAGGGGGTGACTGACCAGATCAACCTATCGCTGTTATCTGATCGGTTCTCTAACACCTGGGAGTGGTATATTAAAACTAAATAGGACGAGTGGCGAAATTGGTATACGCGCAGCGTTAAGGGCGCTGTGGGGTAAAACCCGTGGAGGTTCGAGTCCTCTCTCGTCCACCACGTCAGAATGGCTTCGCTCTGACGCGCGAGCAAGCGGAGCTTGCTCGGCTGATACGGCTCAGCATTCTTCCTTGCAAAATCACAAACGCTTCGCTAGTTCGTGATTTTGGTTAACGGGCTAAAAGAAAGCAGGGACTCGTAGCTCAGTGGTTAGAGCACTCGGTTGGAACTTGCCCCGCATAAGATTTGGACACTTAGCTCAGTTGGTTAGAGCATTCGGCTTACATCCGAAAGGTCGCTGGT
>CAYOXG010000009.1:0-4753 GCA_964407885.1 uncultured Candidatus Saccharibacteria bacterium
CGGATGTGATCAAAGAGGTTTTAAAGCGAGCTGCGCGGCCGATGGGGGTAGGGGAGATCATCGACAAGGTGCTGGCTAAGCGGACGGTCAAGCGCAACACCGTGGTAGCGAATTTGCAGAATAAGGCCTTGTTCCAACGCGTGGAAAAAGGTTTGTACACACTGGCGGAATAATTTTTCTTACACCGGGTATGTTCTTGAGCGGATGGAATTTAGTGCTGGTGGGCCTGCTTGTAGTTGGCTGGCTAGTTTTATTTTGGCTGATAGCCCGATCCCGTCCGCGGACTGGGCGGCGAACCAGCGCGCCAACTCCCACTGCGCCCAGTCGGGTTGCGGTTCGGGAACCGGCAGTGCCGCCGGCCGCAACCCGGGAGGGGGTGGTGTTGGCCATTGAGGTACCCAAAGAGAATGAGACCACGCCGCTGGCGGCTGAATTAATGTTCGCTTCGCTACACGGGATATTCAGACCAGAACTAATCAAGCGCAAAGACGCGGCGCAGGCACACATCGCTTTTGAGTTGCAGGCCAAAGAGAAAGCCATCCGGTTCTTTGTCTGGGTACCTAAACATCTGCGGGGTTATGTCGAAGGGCAGATCTACGCCCAGTATCCGGGGGTGAACGTTTACGAGGTGAAGGACTACGCCAAGCCGGAGAAGGTGGAGGCGAACTTGGGCGTGGCGGCCACGGAGCTGACTCTGGTGCGCGAGGATATTTTCCCCATCAAGGGTTTTGATAATTTTGATGTTGATCCCTTGGCCGGTATCACCGCGACTTTGAGCAAACTAGAGGGTGTGGCGCAGGTCCGGGTGCAGATCCTGATGCGTCCCGAAAGCGATACTTGGCGGAATAAAGCCATCAACTACATCGCGGCCATCAAGACCGGCAAGAAGGACTTCAAGACAGCGTTCGTTAAGGGGCTGACGGGGCTGGCTTCCGAGGTGGTGCGCGGGGCTTTGAGCGGCCAGCCGCCAGTGCCGGCTGTGCCGGGCAAGGTGGAGTTGCCGCCCGGCGTGGACGAGGTATTGAAGCGGATAGAAGAAAAGAGCAACAAGCTGGGCTTTCAGGTGCGGATCCGGATAGTGGCTTTGGATCAAACAGCCGCCGCCGCCCGCCAGAAATTGGATCTGGTGGTCGGTTCCTTTAAACAGTTCAACACGACTAACCTGAATGGATTCGCCGCGGTGCCGGTAGCGGCTGCGGCGGAGACGATCTTGCGCGACTACGAACATCGAGGGTTCGGCGGCCAGGGCGCCATCTTGAACGTGGCCGAGTTGGCCAGCATCTATCATCTGCCGAGCAAGACCGTGACCACGCCGCACATCGTCTGGGCGGGGAGTAAGAAAGGCGAACCGCCGGCCAACCTGCCACTCTCCGATGAGATCCCGGCCGAGGAGCTGACTAATTTGGGCATCACGGATTTTCGCGGCAGTACAGAAAAGTTTGGTATCAAGATCAAAGACCGCCGCCGGCACGTTTATATCATCGGGAAAAGCGGTGTAGGCAAATCCACTTTACTCGAAAATATGACGCTGGACGATATTCGCGAACGGCGCGGCGTGGGCGTGGTGGACCCGCACGGCGAGTATGTTGACTATGTCTTGGAGCGCATCCCGTCGTATCGAGTCAATGACATTATCGTCTTCGACCCGGGCGATCGGGCGTTCCCGATCGGGTTTAATGTGTTAGAGGTAGATACGCCAGACCAGAAGGTCGTGACGGCCTCCGGGGTGGTGGGTGTATTTAAAAAGATATTCGGTGAGTCGTGGGGACCGCGGTTGGAGTACTGGTTGTCCTCGGCCATTCTGGCGTTGCTCGATTACCCGGACGCGACTTTGATGATGGTGCCGCGGTTGTTCACCGATGATGTCTTCCGGGCGGGGGTGATTAACAATGTCGCCGACCCGGTCATCAAACAACGGTGGTTGAATGAGTATGACCGCCTCGACCAGCGCCAGCGCAACGAGACCATCTCGCCAATTTTGAATAAGGTCGGCCAGTTCCTGTCCAGCTCCGTCATCCGCAACATCGTGGGTCAGTCCAAGAGTTCGATCGATATGCGCGGGGTAATGGATGGCGGTAAGATTCTACTGATCAAGCTGGCCAAAGGACTGATCGGGGAGGACAATGCGGCGCTGTTGGGGGCTCTGATGATCACCAAGTTGCAGTTGGCGGCCCTGTCGCGGGCCAATGTGGAGGAAGCTAAGCGGCCCGACTTTTTCCTGTATGTGGATGAGTTCCAGAACTTTGCCACCGATTCGTTCGCGACCATTCTGTCCGAGGCCCGCAAGTACCACCTAAGTTTGACTCTGGCCAATCAGTATATGGGTCAACTCTCGGATACGGTCAAGAATGCTATTTTTGGAAATGTGGGCACGCTGGTGTCTTTCAGAGTAGGCGGCGATGATGCGGGATTCTTGACCAAAGAGTTCGCGCCGGTGTTCGATGAACAGGACTTGGTCAATTTGGACATCTACAAGGTCTATCTGAAGCTGTCCATTGACGGGCTGACCGCTAACGCCTTTTCGGCCGTTACTCTGCCGCCCTCGACCGATCAGAACCGGAATGAGGATAAGATTATCAAACTGTCGCGCGAGCGCTACGCCAAAGATGTGAAGTTTGTGGAGGAAAAGGTGCTCTCCAGCGCCGATGTCAGCGCGGCGTTGGCCTCGGCCAGCCAACAGCGTCTATCCCAATACGGTCAGCGGTCACCACGGGGGCAGGGGACCGGCCGTCCGCCGATGGGCAGTCAACGGCCGCCGTTTAGGCCCAGCGCGCCTGTCCAGCGGCAAGGTCCCAAAATCGACCTGTTGAAAAATCTCATCTCCAAAGTTGAGCGCCAGAAACAGACGCCTTTAAGCGAGGGCGAAAAAGAGGATGTGGCTAAGACCCTGATGAACGATCTCAAAGATGCGACCGGTTCGATGAAGGATGCGTTGGAGCTGGCTAAGAGGCGGCGAGAGGAAGAACAGAAACAATCGAGTGAGTTGAAGCCCAACGAACCGATCAAGTTGGATGAGGGTGATGACTACGATCCTCATAACGAGCGTCGGTAACGCCGGTTGGCAAAACTCACGGCCGTGGACAGTGGCAGTAGCAAAGACAGTGATCGCATCGGGGGAAAGCTTGACCCGCAGCTAGTTTTAGAGGTAGATTAGGAGCATCCTTTGTACTTTCGGAGGTCTACCGATGTCCGGTTCAGCTTGCAGCGAAGGCGCCGTGAATATGTGTCCGCATTGCGGCCGGCCATTCTGCGCCGAGCATATGGTCGAGCATAACTGTTGGCCCGATACGGGCCGTCCACCGGTTGCCGCTCCCGACGAGGGCGGAGACGATGCCGGTGACCGGTCGCCCCCTCGAGACCCTTGAAGTCCATAAGCCAACCATTGCGGTTGGCTTTTTTCTATTCCAGAAGTGTAAAATGGGTGTATGAATAAGGGCGAGGCCAAGGCGGAGATCGAGCGGTTGCGGAGGGAACTGAACCGGCACAGCCGGTTGTATTATGTGTTGGATAGACCAGAGATATCAGACGCCGCATACGACCGCTTGTATCACAAATTAATGGAGCTGGAGACCGAATATCCCGACCTGGTGACGCCGGATTCGCCGACTAGAAGGGTGGGGGATAAGGTCTCGGGCGAGTTCGCTACCATCCGCCACGCTCGGCCGCGGATGAGTTTGGATGACGCCTTCTCGTTTGGAGAGATGCGGGCGTTCGAGGAACGCGCCGAAAAACTGACGGCGGCGAAATTGGAGTATGTCTGTGAATTGAAGATCGACGGTCTGCAGATCGTGCTGACCTATCGCAATGGGTTGCTCACCACCGCGGCGACCCGGGGGGATGGCGTCACCGGCGAGGACGTCACCCACACGGCGCGGACGGTGCGGGATATCCCACTCAAACTGCCCAGACAACTGAATATCGTTGTGTCGGGGGAGATCTATATCGGCAAAAAGGATTTTGCCAAGATTAACGTTGCACAGCAAAAAGCTGGCGACCAACTTTACGCTAACCCCCGCAATCTGGCGGCCGGCACCGTTCGTCAGCTGGACCCGGCTGTGGCCTCGAGCCGGCGGCTACGAAGTTTTGTTTATGACCTCGAGGGCGACATTGCGCCCAAAACCCAAATTGAGATTTTGGGGGAGCTGGCTGAACTGGGATTTTCAGTAAACGGCGAGAACAAACTGTGCCGGACTATGGCGGAGGTGGAAAGGTTTATTGGTGCTTGGGCGGATAAACGCGAGCGGTTGCCGTATGAGACCGATGGCGTGGTGGTGAAGATCAACGATCTCGCTACTCGCCGGCAACTGGGGGCTACCGCCAAGGCGCCGCGCTGGGCTATCGCCTATAAGTTCCCAGCCGAACAAAAACCGACCAAAGTGCTAGACATTGTGGTGCAGGTGGGACGACAGGGGACACTCACCCCGGTGGCAGTGTTGGAACCGGTGTCGCTGGCGGGCTCAACCGTCAGTCGCGCGACTTTGCACAACGAAGATGAGATAAAACGCAAAGATGTGCGGGTGGGGGATACGGTCATCGTTCGGAAGGCCGGTGATATTATTCCGGAGGTGCGGAGTGTGGTGAAGTCCAAGCGACCGGCGTCGGCGAGACCATTTCAGATGCCGAGTGCCTGTCCTGTCTGCGGCGGCAAGGTATCGCGAGCCGAGGGTGAGGCGGCCCACCGATGCGTTAATAAAAATTGTTTCGTGGTACAACTGCGCAAACTGGAACACTTTGTCTCCCGCGATGCGTTTGC
>CAYOXG010000009.1:4763-11448 GCA_964407885.1 uncultured Candidatus Saccharibacteria bacterium
ACCAAGATCTTAGAGCAGCTCTATAAAGAGGGACTGGTACGCGACCCGGCCGATATCTTCACTCTGGAGGAAGGCGATATCGAGCCGTTGGAACGCTTTGCCGAAAAAAGCGCCAGTAACTTAATCAAGTCCATCCAGTCGTCCAAAAGCATTACATTGGACAGGTTTATTTACGCGCTGGGCATCTTGCATGTGGGGGCCCAAACCGCGCGGGACCTGACAGGAATGTTCCATAATTTGGATGAACTGATGCACGCCTTTCCCGAAAGTTTTCGGGAGGTGGACGGGGTGGGAGATAAGGTGGCGCAGAGTATTTTTAAGTTCTTTCAGGACAAATCGAATCTGGCTCTGGCGAAGAAGCTCTTGAAGGCGGGGGTAGTGATCAAACGGGCACAGGCATCGACCTCAGCTAAGTTGGTTGGTCAGACCTTTGTGGTGACGGGGACGCTCTCATCGATGAGTCGCGAGGAAGCGGAAGACAAAATTCGCGCGGCAGGGGGGAAGGCCTCCAGCTCGGTTTCTATCAAGACCGATTATGTGGTAGTCGGCGCCAACCCGGGCAGTAAATATGACCAAGCCAAGAAACTGGGCGCGAAGATATTGGATGAAAAAGAATTTAGTAAGTTGCTGTGATCTGTCCTGTTAGAAATCACCTAACGGTAGTACCTTCCAGAACACTAGGCGTCTTATTTCTAACAGGGTGATGTGATACAATGGACTGTCTTTTTGTGACCTTGAAAATCTGACTAGAGGGAGGTTCAGCGATGACCAAAGAACGCGAGCGGTTCGAGCGGTGGTGCGAGGGGTCAGGGATACGCGAAGGGGTACGCAAATTGTATTGGTTTTTGAGTAAGTTGAATGTTCTCATCGCCATTGCCGCGCAGAATGCTGGGGGAGGAGCAGTGACGCTAACGCGGGATGATTCGACGCGGGGTAAGGACGAATGGTGGATTCGCCTCGCCGTATGCTGGTTGGAGGTCGGAGTGGAGGCGATGGATAGTTTTGTCAAGAAATCGTCCAAGTACCCGCCCGTTGACTTCGCCGGGCTGCTCGGATTATTCTGGCGAGATAACCCGACCCTGGTGCCGGCCGCTGCCGACTTTACCGCCGGTAGCTTGTGGGTGAAGGATAACCTCATCGAACCGCTTCGAGCCCTCGTCTCTCGGAATGGGCTGGATGGTGCGGCGACGGAAAAACTTAGACACCTGCTTGTCCGGCTCTGTGATTGCGTTGACGCCCACTCTCCGCGCCGCTATGGCAGCTGGTCATGGGACCTAGAAGACGCGTTAACACGTCTTAAGACATGGTACGCCGAGCATGAGCGGGCCTGCGTCTGCGGGACTAACTAACCGCACCTTTCCAATAAACCGTCTGGGATTCCGGGCGGTTTTTTCTTTGTCTGAAGCCCTCTTTTTCCGCTATAATGGCAGTATGTCCCTGCCCAAAGATCAGGTGGAGTGGGTGGCGCGGCTGGCTCACATCGAGCTGACCGAGGCCGAGAAGTCCAAGTACGCCGAGGAACTGTCGGCGGTTTTGGGATATGTGGACGAACTGCAGAAAATAGATACGGCCAAAGCCGATGGAGACCCCTCGGTCAAATCGGGACAGATCACGGGTTTAAACAATGTGCTAGCTACTGATGCCGTGGTATCGTCCGATATCACCCGTGAGGAGTTTTTGAAACGCGCGCCGGATAGCGACAAGAGTTATATCAAAGTGAAGAGCGTCTTCGAAAATAGACACATAGACACATAGACGAATAGACCTATCGATAAGTCCATCTGTCTATAAGTCCATCCAACATGAATATTGGAGAGGCGGAAAAATTAGGAATTGAAAAGGCGGCCGAGGAGGGGCTGAAGACCGTCGAGGCCAAATCAGAACTTAACGCCGTTTTGACGGTTAATAAAAAGCCCAAACTGGTCAAGTCGGGCCAATTAAATGTGCCTTACATTTGCAAAGACAATATTGTCACATTAGAACTCCCGACCACGGCCGCGTCCAAGATATTGAAAGATTTTGTTTCGCCGTATGAAGCCACGGTGGTAACCAAACTGCGCGAGGCCGGAGCGGTGCTAGTGGCTAAGTCCAACCTAGATGAGTTCGCGATGGGATCTTCCACCGAGAACTCGGCGTTTGGTCCGACCAAAAACCCGGTTGACCCCACGCGAGTGCCGGGCGGCAGTTCTGGCGGTTCAGCGGCGGCCGTGGCGGCCGGGATGGCTCCGTTTGCTCTAGGTAGTGACACCGGCGGCTCCATCCGCCAGCCAGCTAGTTTCTGTGGAGTAGTGGGGTTGATGCCAACTTACGGCCGGGTCAGCCGCTACGGGCTGATCGCGATGGCCAGTTCGCTGGATAGGATCGGACCGATCACGACCAGCGTTAAAGACGCTGCGCGGGTGTTACGGGTAATCGCTGGACACGATGGCCACGACTCCACCACGGTGGACATTGAGGTGCCGGACTATGTGGCGGCTTTGGATGGCGATATTAGAGATATTAAGATAGGTATCCCAAAGGGATTTTTTGACGAAGGCGTGGATGTGCCGGTGGCACGGACGGCGCAGGCGGCGGTTGATAAGCTGCGCGAGTTGGGTGCCACGGTCAGCGAGATAGAACTGCCGCACGCTCACTCGGCTTTAGCCACTTACTACATTCTCCAGCCGGCGGAGGTGTCGGCTAACTTGGCTCGTTACGACGGCATCCGCTACGGGTTGAGCGCGAAGGCCGCCAACAACTTATGGGAGGTGTATGACAAATCCCGGGCGGAGGGGTTTGGAGCGGAGGTTAAACGCCGAATTATGCTGGGAACCTACACGCTCTCGGCCGGTTTTCGGGATGCCTACTACGACAAGGCCCAGCGGGTGCGGACGCTGATCAAACGGGATTTTGATAAAGCGTTCGAGAAGGTAGATGTTATCATCACGCCGACCACCCCGACAGTGGCGTTCGAGATCGGTGAGCGCGCCAAGGACCCGTTAGCTATGTACAAGGCGGATCTGTTGACCACGCCGGCCAGTTTGGCGGGCATCCCGGCCATCTCGGTCCCATGCGGGGAGGTGGATAAACTGCCCGTGGGCTTACAGGTAATGGGCCGGCAGTTTGATGAAAAGACCATTTTGCGGGTGGCGTATGCTTACGAGCAAGTAAGAAAGTGACAGGTGATAAGTTAAGAGTGAAAGATAAACAATGATCTACGGCTGGATACTGTTTGGCGTGGTGTTGGTGGGCGGAGCGTTTATGCTCTACGCCATGTCGAAGCGTCACGCGCTGTCGGATGCTGATCGGGAAAAGATCCGTTCAACTTGGGCGAACCTAGAACTGCTGATCGAGGGCGACAATGAATCGGAGTGGGTCAAGGCCATCTTTGAGGCCGACAAACTCTTGGACTATACGCTGGTTCAACGGCGGGTGGCTGGCCAAAATTTGGGTGAACGGCTGAAGAACGCCAAGTCGCTATTTCACAATGTTGATATCGTTTGGCAAGCGCATAAGGCGCGCAACGAATTGGCGCACAATGTGGACGCCCGCCTAACCCGGTTGCAAGTAGAGCGGGCTATCGATAATTTTAAACGGGCACTAGAACAGTTAGGAGCACTGTGAAACAATCTGACCAATTTATCCTCCGCCAGTCGGCGGACTCACCAATCTAACCAATGGCAGAAGTGATGAGAAAATATGAAGCGGTCATCGGGCTGGAGATCCATGTCCAGCTCTCGACTAAGTCCAAGATGTTTTGCCGTTGCGATAACGATTCGGAGCGAGCCGAGCCAAACACTAATGTCTGCCCGGTGTGCATGGGCTATCCGGGAACGCTGCCGGTCATCAACGGACAGGCCATTGATTGGGGGATCAAGACCGCGCTGGCGCTGGGTTGTTCGGTCAATCCGCTGCAGAGATTTGATCGCAAAAATTATTTTTATCCCGATTTACCCAAGGGCTATCAGATCTCGCAGTTTTTTTATCCGGTAGGGGAAAAAGGTAATCTGGATGTAGATTATTTAGCGCCAGATCGCAAAACTCGGCGGGAGTTCACTGTCGGTATCACCCGTCTGCATTTGGAAGAAGATGCTGGTAAACTGATGCACACCGCTACTGCCACATTGGTGGACCTCAACCGGTGCGGCACCCCGCTGATGGAAATCGTCACCGAACCTGACATCAAGTCGCCGGAGGAGGCCAAAGCATTTATGCAGGAGCTTCAGCGGGTAGTTAGAGCGCTCGGGGTGTCGCAAGCCGATATGGAGAAAGGGCATCTGCGGGTGGATGCGAATGTATCGGTCAGGCCGATCGGTCAGAACACTTTAGGGGCGAAAGTGGAGGTCAAGAACATGAACTCATTTAGGTTTATGGAGATGGCCTTGAAGTTCGAGGTTGAACGGCAAACAGCGATGTTGGAGAAGGGGGAGATGATCGAACAGGAGACCCGCGGTTGGGATGAGAAAACCGGCACGACCGTCTCCCAGCGCACCAAAGAGGGCTCGGTGGACTACCGTTATTTCCCGGAACCGGACCTGCCGCCTATCACGGTCAGCAAAGAAAAAATTGATGGGTTGCAACCCGACCCAGAAAATTTACCGGCAACTTTGCGGAAGCGGGCTGAAGAACTTGGCCTTCCGTATGATCGGGTGAGTGAAGTGCAGGACAAGGGTCGGTTAGGATTTTTAGTCAGAGCATTGTCCGGAATGGAACAGGCCGATCCAGTGATCGCCGCTAACTTTGTTGATAGGTTCGACGACGAAACCAAGCTCAAGGAATTTCTGGTTGTGGTTCGGCAAGAAAATCTGTCGGCCAGCGCGGCGCAAAAATATCTAGAAACCGGCCAAATTCCCAAATTAATGGACGAAGCGGCGGCAACGGCGGTCGTTCGGAAGGTGATGGCGGCCAATCCGGATATAGTGGCCAAGTTCAAGGCGGGGGATACTAGGGTGTTAGGGTATTTAGTGGGGCAGGTGATGCAGAAGAGCGGGGGAGGGGCAGAACCCGCTCTGGTACAGCAAATTCTGACACAACTATTGACAGAATAAATAAAGTGTGGTATAATGAAAACGAGAGTCAAAAATCATTATAAATGTTTATGAGACAAGAAAACCAGGGGGACGGTAAAGAACACTTAGGGGCGACTCCGGAAGCCGGTTTGGGTGAACGGGTTGAAGTGGCCAAGTTGCCAGTTAATGAATCTGATGAAGCGGATGTAGCGGTGCCGTTCTCCGATCATGAGATCTTTTCGGAGGAAGCCAATGCCGTGACCAGAGAATTGTTGGAGATCACAAGCGATGCGCGGCGCGTAAGACAGCCCGACGCGATTTATGATCGGATCGAACGGGTCCTGAGCCGCTCCGAATTGACGACCGACAGCGGAGCGCTCCACAAAGTGATCAAAGCGCTTAACGACTAATCTATGCTTTGGTTGGGGATCACAATCTTGGTCGCGTTGGCCGCCATTGGCGGATTTATTTTTGTGCGCAGAGGGAAGCCGGCGGCGCAGAGAGACGATGTGCGGACGCGGGTGAATTTGATGATCACGGTCCCGCGCGGCGGCAAGGACGAGGGACAGAAAGAGATCAAAAATCTCATCGCGCCGATGGAGGTGATACTGGGGAATCTGACCGCTATTAGTGAGGTGATCGGCGAACGGCACCTGACTTTCGAGATTGCCACGGAAGGAGAATTGATCACATTTTATGTAACAGTGCCGGAAGCGCTGGTGGACTTTTTGGAAAAACAGCTCACTTCGCAGTATCCCGAAGCAACGGTGGAACGGGCGCCGTACCCGAATATCTTTCCGCCGGAGGGACAGACCGCGGCGATCCAACTCAAACTGGCCAAGGATAGTTGGTTGCCGCTGGTGACCTACGAGAAATTGACCGCCGATGGTCTGAACGCTCTGACGAACGCCTTAAGCAAATTGGTGGAGATGAAGTCGGGAGCGGCCATCCAGATCGCGTTCCGCCCGACTACCGATACCAAATGGCAGGGGAGAGCCCACAGCGTTGCCCGGGCGATGCAGCAAGGCAAAGAGGCGGGCAGCATCGGTAAAGATGTCTTAAGGGGGCTGACGGGCCTGGTAGGGCCTGAAAATAAGGAGAAGGGGAGTGAGCCGCCCAAAAAGCTGACCCAACTGCAAGAGGAGGTGATCGGGCGAATAGAGCAGAAGGCCTCCAAGCCGGGGTTTGATGTAGTCATCCGGCTGGTGGCGGCCGCGCCGGATGCGGCCCAAGCCCGGATGCATCTGAAAACCCTAACCGACAGTTTTTTGCAGTTCAGTTCGCCGGAGTTGAATCGGTTGGAGGCGGCGGGGGAGCCAGAGACAGGGGTTATCCGCAACTATGTTTTGCGCCAATTCGGAAACCCGAAACACGGTTTTATTTTGAATACGGAAGAGTTGGCCACCGTCTGGCATGTGCCAACCGCCCAGACCGATACTCCCAATATTCGCTGGCAGAAAGCCAAGCGGTTGCCGGCGCCGGATAATCTACCGGGCGAAGGTGTCATGTTGGGGAAAAATGTTTTTCGGGGGATGGAGAAGACGGTGCGGATCAAGCCGGACGATCGGCGCCGGCACATCTACACCATCGGTAAAACCGGCACGGGCAAAACGACCTGGATGCAGAATCTAGCCCTGCAAGATATTGTTAACGGCGAGGGGGTGGCGATGATCGATCCGCACGGCGATATGATCGAG
>CAYOXG010000010.1:0-10882 GCA_964407885.1 uncultured Candidatus Saccharibacteria bacterium
ATTTTTCTCTGGAGCCGACGGGCGGATTTGAACCGCCGACCTACCCCTTCATTGATACTCCGTTTTATTATCCACATCTATACGGAGATTAGACTGTATATCAGGCATATCCGTTTGGGACTTAGCCTCTCTTGTCAGTCGTTCGGGCGATTATTCGCCACGGTCTGAACCAGATGTTTTGGTCTTTAACCGTTATTCGAGAGACACTGCAAGATTTCTCTAACAGTGGGCAATTTATTGTTTACCATGGGGTTGCTCTACCAACTGAGCTACGTCGGCAAGTGTGCAAATTAATGCAACATACTTACCAAAATGTCTCTTAATTTCTTGTTGTTAAAGTAAATTGTTACTACGCCATATTTAGATTTGCGTCTGTAGGTGCCTCTCCCTTGAGGGGGACTGACCACAATAGTTGGGAGAAACTGCGTCCTAGTGATACCCAACTCTCGCGACCAGTACGCCACAGCCGAGCCGGGATCAATATCAGCAAAAATCTGTAAACCATATCTAATCTTGTCCGCCTGGACATTGCATATATCTGTCAAAAAATGTACAAAGGTGCGCAACAGGGCTGGGTCGGTATTGCCTAATCGTACTGATGTGGGTACCCTCACCCCAATATAGTCCGACGCCCAGGCCGAGGAGTTTTGCCTCCTCTAAGGTTTGTGGCGATTTCAAAGCAAAGGGATTCCCCAGAGGATTCCGCTTTACATAAGTTGCTTCACTGTGACTACGTCTGGGAATACCTTGCCTCTGCAAATGGTATTGTACCCTATGAACGGATATACCCGCACGACGCGCTATTTCTGCCATAGACGCTCCGCCACGGTATGATTCGGCAAATTGTGCTGGCATGTCCCCCATGTCAAAAATTATTTCAGCTTCTCTTCCGCCTTTTTTAAAAGTTCAATGTAGTTCTCATTTCTCGGGTCCAAGATGATCGCCTTTTCGTACTGGTCAGCTGCCTTACGATACTTCTTATTCATAAAGTACGCCAGCCCCAGATTCACCAGCCGCGAGGCGATCTTATCATTGATGGAGACCGACTTCTCATACACCTCGATGGCGGCATCGTAGTCCTCCGTCTCGTAGTACAACAATCCGAGATTATTGTAAAAGGTGTCGTTTCCCGGCTCGATCTTCAAAGCCGCCTGCAGCGCCGATCTAGCGTCTTTGTAATTCTTATGCTCCAAATAGATCAGCCCCAGCTTATTGAACAATGAAGCGTCGTTGGGCTCTTTGGAGAGCAACTTCAGATAAGCCGACTCGGCTTTTTTTAGTTCGCCCTGCTCGAACAGCTCATCCGCCTGCACCCGCAAACTTTTCTCCTGCGTTTCGGACTTCTTGCCGGTCTCTTTGAAAGTGGTCTCGGCGTCCACTGGGAGCTTGCGCAAAACCATGATCAGGGCCACGGCCGTCGCTACGAAAACAATGATTTCCCACATATGAAAATCCTTTACCCCGTACCAACAATCAGCTGGAATTACGGCCTAGCAATCTCCGGTTTGTTTGGTTCTGGGGCCCGCTTAATACCCACCTAATCTAGCAGAAACCAGCTTACAGAGCAAGTAAAGGAAAAGCCCCTCCCTGTCCGCCAGTTGGCGGACGGAGAGGGGCGAGCGGCCGGTGAACCGGCCTAATAAAAACAGGAGGATAGCTCGACGGCTTGGAACCCGTAATACCGGCACCACGCCAGATTCAGCTTGGCGTGTGAGATGGGGTGCATAACTCGGTAGATCCGGGTCACCCTGTCCTCGGACGACTTACTCTGGTTCAGATCTTTGATACACCCAGCCGTGATGCAGTCATCATGTAGCAGGAAAATAAACTGCGGCTTGCCGACCTGCCCCTTGTGCGTCCCACTGGCAAGCAGGTCGCGGAAGGGATTGGTGTAGAGCCAGTAGCCCACCCCATCGAAGCAGCTGGGATTGGCCGTGGACACTATCAGCCCGAGCCGGCCGATACTGGCCAGCACCCGCTTGAATTCAGCACCAGTCAATGACCGCTGGATATCCGGCGCCCGACCCGCCGGCACTTCGCGGATATACCGGCCACAGCCCACAGTCCTATGCATATTCTGCCAGTGGATCACTTTGGCATGTAGCCGCTCCAACCACTCCACCTCCGCGCGGTAAGCATCTACCGAGCACCCCAGTTGCTTGATCTCCTCCGGCGTATCGAGCCACCCAAATCCCGGAATGTTTTTCCACTCTTCGACCTGCGCCGCAACCGAAACCTTCGTCATCACCACCACCTCCGTCAAAAAATTAAGGAGCATCGCCCCAGAATCAATCGCCCCAAGTATATCAGATGGGGCTAATCAATCTCACCAACCTACGCCAATCTTCACCAATCTCAGCAATCTTTTGGTTAGATTGAGAAAATTGGTTAAATTGGATAGATTGTCTAGATTGACAGCAGCAATACCTCCATCGCCACCCGCGGGTTGACATTGTCCTTCACCTGCCGGATGGCCGTCTGTATTCCCTCGAGCCGTTGGTCGCCAGCCGGATCTGACTTTAGCAACCACTGCGCCCGCCAGACCCGTAAACCCTCCTCTAAAAATCTCACCACCTCGGTCCGCTCTTTTATCCGCTCCGTCCAAACGATCTTCTCTTCGGTAGTCATCCGCTCCGCGTTCGCCCAAAACTCCCGCATCGCTTGGACCTCGGCAAATCGTTCCGGCTCGGCCAGCCACGCCTTGACCAGCCCCAAACTGCCTTGGGCAGCTGACAGCATCGCGTCGGTCGCCTCCGACATCGCTTCCCGGATCAGTTCGTCCGACAGGGGACCGAACCGCACTATCTGCGCCCGCGATACGATAGTCGGCAATAGTCGCTGTTCGTCTCCGCTGATAAGTATCAAAATGCTGTCCGGAAGTGGCTCTTCCAAGGTCTTCAACAGGGCGTTCTGGGAGTCCTCGCTTAGCTCGTCAGCATCGTCAATGATGGCGACTTTAGTTTTTGAGGCGATAGGGGAGAGTCCCAAAAACTTCATCGCCGCATCGGCAGTTTTTTTGATCGGACTACTTTGCTCCTGTGCTCGTAGCTCTTCTAATACTTCGGAAAAAATAAAAGTATCCGGATGTCTCGACTCTTTGTTGAGACCCCGAGGAACCGAGGGGCTACCTTGCCCTTGCTCGTGCAAAGCCCTCGCCAACATCATCGCCGCGGTCTTCCGACCTACGCCCGCTGGTCCCACAAATATCATCGTCTGAGGCAATTTGTGGTTACCAAAAGCCGCGCCCAAAAACTCCTTGGCCCGGGTCTGTCCCACCAGTCCGTCAAAAATATCCGCCACTTTCTCCATATCTTTATTGTATCCTATCGGCCCTTCGGCGGAGGCGTGTGCTGAATTGAGCTAAATTGCCAGTGGGCGAAGGTGGTTTAGTCCACCGAGAGCGCCCGGTAATTTAGCCAATGAATAACGCCAGAGCCGTCAGGGCCACGGCCTTGGTTACTTTCGCCAAGACGAAAGTAACCGCCCCTCAAGGGTGGCGTAGAACCCTTGAAAATAAACAAATTCACTTCTTAACCAACACTCGACTCGTCAGAACCTCGTCCACCAATCCATACGCTTTCGCGTCATCTGCTTCCATAAAGAAGTCACGGTCGGTATCCTTCTCGATCTTGGGAAGTTCCTGACCGGTGTGCTTGGCCAATATCTCATTCAACTTGCTCTTCCACTTCAATATCTCTTTGGCGTGGATCTCGATGTCGCTGGCCTGGCCTTGCGCGCCGCCCAGCACCTGATGGATCATCACCCGCGAGTTCGGAAGCGCGAACCGCTTGCCCTTAGCTCCGCCGGCCAACAGCACCGCGCCCATCGAAGCCGCCATCCCTACACAGATAGTGTTGATGTCCGGCTTGATGTGCTGCATCGTGTCATAGATGGCCATCCCATCGCTGACCGAACCTCCGGGACTGTTGATGTAGAGTGAGATATCTTTCTTGGGGTCTTCGCTCTCTAAAAATAGCAACTGGGCGATAACCGAGTTGGCCATGTTGTCATCGATCGGCCCGCCAATAAAAATGATGCGGTCTTTCAACAGCCGCGAGTAAATATCATACGCCCGCTCCCCCATCGGGGATTTATCGATTACCATCGGTATCAAGCTCATATCGGTAAGATTATCTGGTATACATCCCCATTATACCTCATTGGACTAGCCAAAGGTGATGTAGAAGTGGCTCGTGGTAGATGAGACCTCTGGCTTATTCAGGATATCAGCCGTGTTGTCGTGTCGGATCAGTGCCATCTGTTCAGCCCCGCGCGCAATGGCGTACTGGATTACCGCTCGCAAAGCCGCGGGCGAATCTAAGAATTCACATTCAATGTCACTCGTCGGCAACTGGTCCACATCCATTGTCTGAATTTGGCGATAGGTTTTAGCGTCATTGATATCGGCCTGCGTTTTGGTCAAATAGTGCGAAAAATCGATCCGGCCCTTCGGCAAAGGTGCGTCCTGAATTGAGCTAAATCCTCGCTGCGGGGAGATGTTTGAGGGCCCCGACCTCGTCGGGGGACGAGTTTCGACCATGAGCGGAAAGAGGATTTAGCCAATGAATAGACCCGAAGCCACTAGGGCCACGCTTTGCGCCATCCGTCGGCTGACGGATGGCCGCCCGGTCAAGCAGGGCTTGAACGCTTGAAAAGAAAAATTAACCGGCAGTAGCCATCTCCACCAACCGATTCACCGCCTTTCGGCTCGACAGCATCTGCTTCAGTCGCCCTCTCCCCCGCTCGTTGCCGTATTCTTTGTCGATATCCTCCGCGTTCTGCGGATACTGGGCCTTGAGCCGCTTGATCTCCTCATCCACCGCCGCATCATCCGCTTCGATATTTTCCGCCGCCCGGTAGGCCTCCAGCGCCAATCCGGCCAATACTCTCTGTCGCGCTTGGTCTCGCCATTGATTTTTCAGCCCTTCTTCGTTGACCCCCGCTCGTTTCAGATAATCTTCCCAACTCATCTTGGCGTGTTCGGCCTGATGTTTGAGGTCATGCACCATACTATCCAACTCTTGATTGACCAACTCATCCGGCAGATCCACTGTGGCTAATTTTGTCAAAGCGATGATCGCGTCTTCGCGCATCTTATCGTCGGCCCGCTTCTGGGCCTCCTCTGTTAAATATCTGCGGATATCGGCCCGCAATGCTTCCACCGTTTCCATATTGGCCGATTTTTTGGCGAAAGCATCGTTAACCTCCGGATAGCTGACCGCCTTGACTTGGTGCAGTTTAACTTTGAACTTAACCGGTTTGCCCGCCAATTCTTGCTGATGGTAGTCCTTGGGAAACTCTACTTCAATTTCCCGGTCCTCGCCCGCGCGCATCCCTACCATCCCCTCTTCAAATCCCGGAATGAACAGTTTGTCGCCCAAAATTAACGGGTGCTTCTTACTACTGCCGCCCTCGAACGGTTGGCCGTCCACAAATCCTTCAAAATCCATCTCCGCCCAATCGCCCAACTTGGCCTCACGCTCGACCGGCTGGAACTCCACCGCTCGCTTCTGCATTGACTTCAACACCTCTTCGATCTGCTCGTCCTTCACCGGTTCCACTGTTTTCTTGACCCGGAGTTTCGAGTAATCCCCCAACTTCACCTCCGGCAACACTGTCACTTCGGCGGTAAATGTCAGCGCGTCAGTCAGTCCTCCCTTCTCCGCACTGATCTTGGGGAACGCTACCGGTTTCAGCGGTTCTTGCTTAGCGGCCTGGGGGTAGAACTCCTCTACCGCCAACTCAATAGCAGTCGAGACCACTCGTGCCTCCCCCACCTGGGCGATCACCACCGCCCGCGGCGCCTTGCCATCGCGAAACCCCGGGATCTTCATCCCTTCGCTGACTTTGGCCGCCGCTCTATCTAAAACCCGCTCCCATTCGGACTTGTCCAGAGAGATGGTCAGCTTCACCTGATTGTCTTTCCCGGTCGTTTTAGTTACCCACACACTGTAAAACTTTAGGTCTAAGACCAGTATATAGTGCTATCTCGTTCCCCGCCTGTCAAATCAAGAAAAAGCCCCCGGCCGCCATCCTGGACGGGGGCGATACTTCACAGTATGGGGTCTTCCACAAACCCTCAAAAGAACAATGAACTTTGGCGGGTAGATATCACGACGACAACCCATGCTCCACTAAAGGAAACTTAGTTCTCATCGCAACCTCCGAAGGACCAAGGATACATCCATTATACACAGAAAAGGGCCTAGGGTGTGCCACTGGGGCTAAATACACAGCACTGCACAAGAACTTTGGAGGGCCTGTTCTACGTACACCGACGCTCAAGTACCAACCATCACACTCGCTTCCGCGGTGGTGGTATCGTTCCGAACCAATCGCACCCCCACCGTGTGCGGTTTCCCGTCTAACTTTGGTGGTTTGATGGTGTAGGTGAATGGTCCCGGCCCGCTGACCTGCCCCATCAGTACATTGTCATACAAAAAGTCCACGCGCTTGGCGTTCCCGACATCGCTGACTGTTGCCGTCACCGCGAAGTCCCCAGTAATTTTTGTACCCGAGGCAGGGGAGGCGATGCTAACTCCCGGCAAGACACTCCCATCCAGCGGCCCTGAATAGGTCTCGGTGGGAACATTGTTCATCTCGTGCCCCTTCGCCCAAGCGATGACCGGATTTTCCCAATTGGAATTATCCGGCCGCTCGGAGTGAATGACGGTAAATATTTTTTCTACCACCAAACTATCCGGCGCGCTACTTGGCGCCAGCTTGGTCGGATCGGCCGCCATGACTTTGACTTTGACGTGAATGTTATCTTCCTTGGTTGGCACGCCCCAACTAGTAAACACCTCGGTCTTGCGCGACGGGCTAGCATCAGTCGGCAATAGGCCGGATAGCGAGTCCACCTCTACATCGCGAATCCCGTCCGGGCGAGTAAACGATTTGTTCCCAACGCCAGCCAACGCTGTCCGCATATATTTGTTCCATGTCGGCGCGGCTACCAAGCCGGAGGCCGCCGTCATTGATTCATTACGATTATTTCCGGCCCACACCCCCGCCACCAGATCGGGCGTGTACCCGAGCGTCCAGCCGTCTTTGAAATCATTCGTCGTGCCGGTTTTAGCCGCCACCACTCGCCCCGGCAGATTTAACGGTCCGCCCATCCCGAAGATGCGCGCCCGCGCACCATCGTCCGATAAAATATTATTGATAAGATACACCACCTGCGCGTCCAACACTCGTTTAGGTTTAGCCGGCTCGAACTCCTCGATGGTCCGTCCGTTCTTGTCCTCCACTTTCAATATCGCCATGGGGGGACTGTACATCCCGCCAGTGGCCAACACTCCGTAGGCAGAAGTCAGATCCAGCAAGGTCACCTCTCCGCCGCCCAAAGTCAGCGACAGCCCATAGCGGTCCGGCCCGTCATTCAAAGTCGAGATACCCATGTCGTGAGCGGTGTCGATGACATCCTGTATCCCGGCGTAGGCCAAGGTCTTCACCGCCGGAATGTTGATAGAGTTGGCCAGCGCCTCCCGAACGGGCAGGGGCCCCTGAAAAGTGCCGTCAAAGTTACGCGGCTGATACCCCTGCCCAAAATCGGTCGACATATCCGTCAGCATCGTGGCTGGGCCGTAGTCCTTCTTGAACGCGGTGGCGTAGACGATGGGTTTAATGGCCGACCCCGGTTGGCGCGGACGCAGGGCTACATTCAGTTGACCGTCGATCTCCATGTTCAGATAGTCACGCGAGCCCACCATCGCCAAGATCTCGCCGGTATGGGGGTCAATCGATACCAACGATTCATTGCTGGCCTTGTACCGGGTCATATTGGATTCGCCGTAAGCGGCCACCGCGTCTTCGGCCGCTTTCTGCTTGTCCCAATCCAGCGTCGTGGTGATCTTCCAACCACCTTCCTCCACCGCTTTTTCGCCGTATTTATCGGCCAGCAATTCTTTGACGTACATGACAAAGTGCGGCGCGCGGATCGAATCCTTGCGCGGCTGGATAACTAGCTCCGCCTTTTGCGCCTCGTCCATCTCCTCAGCAGTGATGTAGCCCTGCTTCTGCATCTGGCTCAAGACCAGATCTTTTCTGGCCATCAAG
This sequence comes from uncultured Candidatus Saccharibacteria bacterium, assembly GCA_964407885.1. Classification (GTDB taxonomy): domain Bacteria; phylum Patescibacteriota; class Kazan-3B-28; order Kazan-3B-28; family Kazan-3B-28; genus Kazan-3B-28. The sequence goes on from CAYOXG010000010.1 coordinate 8,059, forward strand.
AGGTCTGGGTTCTGGCCGTAAGGGGAGTACCGGCTGGGGGCTTGGGGCAGAGCCGCCAACAACGCGGCCTCTGGTAGAGCAATGTCCTTGACATCCTTACCAAAATATGTCTGGGCCGCGGCCTCTATCCCGTAGGCCGAGTTGCCGTAAGGGATCTCATTGAGATACAGCTCCAAAATTTTATCCTTGGAGTAGATCTGTTCGATCTCAAAAGCCAAGATCAACTCGCGGGTCTTGCGGGCGATGGTTCGGCTGGAGCTTAGTAGCGCGTTCTTGACGAACTGCTGGGTAATAGTCGAACCGCCCTGAAACCCACTGCCGGTTAATGGCTTCAAGATCAGCCCGCGCAGTAGTCCTTTGACATCAAAACCCTTGTGATGATAAAAATCCTTGTCCTCGATAGCGATAGTGGCCTCCTTGACCAGATCGGGAATATCGGCGAACGTCACCGTGGTCCGGCGTTTTTCGTTGAAGATGTCATACAGCACCTCGCCGTTGCGGTCGAACACCTTGGTCGATTCAGTGGCGGCGTAGATAGTCAACCGGGCCGGGTTGGGTAGCCCAATAGAAAAAATGGCGGTAAAGAAGCTGAACAGGAACAGCGCCGCGATGCCGATGGCTAAGATCAGCCGAGGGGTGGTATCGATCCCGACATTACCCAGATATGAAAATAGCCAGCGGCGGGTGCGACGGACCACCTTGCGTCCCAGCATCTTTTGACGGATCTTGTCGTAGTTAGGCCCAAAGGGCATCAACTCGTAACGGCTTACATTATAACCCCCGCCCCAGATAGGACTCTGATACAATACAGGTATGCCAAGACCTAGTCAAACCCAGCTGAAAGACCTTTTGACCCGCCGGATAGACAAAATTATCGGCGAGAAGGAACTGCGAGCCAAACTCGGCTCCGGCCGGAAACTTCGTATCAAACACGGGGTCGACCCGACCACGCCTGACCTGCACCTCGGCTATTCGGTGGTCTACCACAAACTCCGCGAATTCCAGGAACTCGGGCACATCGTGGTCTATGTTATCGGCGACTTTACCGCCCGCTTCGGCGACCCGACCGACAAGGAAAAAACCCGCCAACTCCGCGATGCCCGTGATGTCAAAAAGATGGCCGAACACTACATCCGTCAAGCATTGACGATTTTGGATCCCAAAAAAACCGAGATCCGCTACAACGGCGAATGGCTCGATCAAATGTCGGCCGAAGATTTAATTCGGCTAATGGGACATTTCACCTACGCCCAAATGATCGAACGGGATATGTTCCAGAAGCGGATAAAGGTCCACCAAGAGATCGGCTTTCATGAACCGGTCTATCCGATGCTGCAGGGCTATGACTCGGTCGCCATTGAATCAGACGCCACCGTCATCGGCACCGACCAGATCTTCAACGAGATGCGCGGCCGCGACTTGCAGGTTGATTTCGGTCAGGCCCCGCAGGCCATTTTGGCCGTGCCGCTGTTGGTTGGCACGGACGGCAAACAAAAGATGAGCCAGAGTTTGGGTAACGATATCGGCATTCTTGAGGCCGCCGGCAGTCAGTACGGCAAAATTATGTCTTTGCCAGACGATCTCATCGCCACATATTTCGAACTAGCCACCAACATCTCCGCGGCCGAACTTGCCGCCATTAAAAGGGAACTCAAGTCCAAAACCACCAACCCGCGGGACGTCAAGATGCGGTTGGCCTTCGCTATCGCCGCGATGTACCACGGCGAAGCCGCAGCCAAGAAAGCCGAAGAGAACTTTGTTCGGGTCTTCCGCACCAAAGGCACACCGGACGAGATGGAGTCCTACAATTTGAAAAAAGTTAGGGGACTGGCCGACCTATTGGTGGACAGCGGCCTCGCCCCATCCAAATCCGAGGCCAAACGCCTCATCGAACAACGCGGAGTGCGAGTGGACCACCACGTCGTCTCCGACATCAACTTTATGGTGGAACCAAAAAGGGGCACCATCATCCAAGTCGGCAAACGCCGCTTCCTCCAACTAAAATAGACCCAACGCCTCAAGCGCCAACGCAAAACTTTCAACCCGATCCTTAACCCAGACGCCTGAACGAGTCAGGACCAATTTAGACACCGAATAGATTTTGAAAAATAGTCCGGACATTGTGAGCCACATAATTTTTTGAACGCAAACCCCGAACCCTGCGGCGCAGACGCCAGCCGGGCCGTTGATCCGCGCCAAACCGCATCCCAGTAAAATCAATTATCTTCTGCAGCTTTTGCATCTGAAGGTGGTCTCTTTACCTGATATGGCCACCCTCCTTGCCTGTCATCTGATATCCTTTAAGTATACTCCTTTTATCAGGTTTAGTCAAGAGTTTTCTCGCTCCCAGAGCCACTTTCTCCCCATTCTCCTCCTATATCCCTCCCCCTCTTTGGCTCTCCACCTATCACTTATCACCTGTCACTATCCTTTATGCTCTCTCCTACCTCCGTCCTCTCTAAGATTCCCGGGGTCGGCCCCGCCATCGCCCAGAAACTGGGCTATTTAGGCCTAGAAACGGCTTCTGACCTCCTCTACTACTTCCCCCGGGCTTGGGAGGACCTGACCCGTCTGACTCCCATCTCTGGCCTCCGGGCAGACGGATCCAAATACACCCTTCGGGCCACCCTCACGACCTTTTCGGCCTTCCGTACCCCCCACAAGCGGATGATGCTGACCCAAGGGATAATGAGCGACGGGACCGGCTCCATCGCCGTGGTCTGGTTCAACCAGCCCTACCTCCGCACTACCCTCAAAAAGGGGGCCGAGTACTATTTGACCGGGCGTGTTGAACAGAGCGCCAAGGGCCTGACATTGGTCAGCC
>CAYOXG010000011.1:0-2193 GCA_964407885.1 uncultured Candidatus Saccharibacteria bacterium
GATATCCCCTTCGCTGGTTCGGAGGGTGGCAAACTTATCGGCAACCAATTCGCTTCGGGTGATGCTCCCGAATGGCCCACTGATCTTAGCCAAGGGCGCGTAGGTCTGGAACAGACGTATCCCGCCGATAACCAACCCGGCCAACACCAAGCCGCCTGCCACCACCACGCCAGCCCAAGCCGCCAGCCGGCGCATCCCCGCCGTCTGTTCCCGCCGCGCCGCGCGCTGACCATCCCAAAACTCCAGTTTTTCTCTCTCTCGCTGCTCTTTTCTGGCTCTGGCTCGCTTAGACATAACCTCTGTATTTTAACATATCTCCCTCCCCATGCCCCATCGAGCAAATTGGGTAAGCCAATAGCAAAATCACCCGCTGGGTCCAGCATGTTTGAGGACCCCGACTTGTCAGGGGACGAGTTTGCGGTTAAGACCAGAAAGGGTGATTTTACTGTAATTGGCTCCCAATTTGTGAGTGGGGGCACGCTTTTGGCTACTTTTGGCAAGACAAAAGTAGCCGCGGGTTAAGCGTCGCGCGGACGCTTGAAAACAAAAACCTAAAATATTCCCCAGTTCGCCGTAATATTCGTCCCGTAGAGAATGATCTTCGGCCCGACAATGTTGATGATGGCGATCGCCACCAAGATCACCGCCAACTGCCGCCAAAACGAGTTCGTAAACCCCTCTTGGCGTCTCGCCTCGAGTTTGAACGCATGCACAAATTCTTTGTCGAAAATCATCATTGGACTGGTGATGAAACTGCCCCCCAGAACCGGGCCCAAAACCCGAGCGGCTCCGGCGCGCGCTGAGCGCTTCGGGGAGCGGTCGATAGTGTTACGTCTATTATACCGGCGCGGGTGAGGAACTGCAACGAGGCCTCCAAACCGGTCTTGGGCGGGGGCAGATCAAAGGTTCCCAGCGGAAACCCGGCCATACTGTCACTGATCACCTGCAGTTCGGTAAAGTCCTTGACCTTGACCAGCTTCTGTTCCTCCACCTGTCTGACATACGCGTCGATCAGTGCGAACTCGTCTCTGACCTCCTGCTCGGTCCGCAGGGTCTGACCGCCGCTGGTGTCAGTTCCGACCGGGGGCGTCACTGTGCCTCCGGGGGTATCGGTGGTCGGCGCCAGTATCACCAACTGAACAACGGCTGTTTTGGTCACCGTTTGGCTATCTTCGCCCACCGCCCGCACCAACACCGTGTAAGTGGTCGGCGGCAACGTGGTCGCTGTCTTCAACCGCAACTCACTGCTACTTGGCAAGGTCAGCAGTTTGGACGGAACGAATTCGGCGGTCAGTCCTCCGACCAGACCCGATACCGCTAAATCCACCGGAGCGGAGTAGTTATTGACCGGGGTCACCCCGACACTGAAGGTCGCCACTCCCCCGGCCGTCAACTGATACCCGGCCGGCACCACGCTCAAAGCAAAACCGGGTTGAGGCACGCCGCCAGTCGCCGGGTTGATCAGCAGGGTGTTCACCCCCCAGCCGTCCGTGCCGTTGGCGCTGGCGAACCCGATCTCAACGCTGTCGCCGGTCACTTCGCTGGTAAGAACGATCGTTCCCCAACCATTCTCCTTGGTCATAGCGGTTGACCGATCACCAATCGTCATCTGGGTAGAGATCACTCCGCTGGCAGCTCCAACCGTCGCCGCGAATTTGTAACTGCCGGCTGGCAGTCCCCCGATCTTGAAAGTATTGGGCGGTTGGCCGCCGTTGCGATCCCGGTTGCGTTTATCGGCCACGCTCGCCCCGGCGCTAAATTCGGTGATGGCCGACCCCATCCAACCAAAGGTGATACTGCCGGAGGTCTGCGGATACAAACTGACACCCCCCGAAACGCGGATATCGCCCGGGTTGAGGTCAGCGAACGAAGCGGTCCCAAAGTCGAACGCATACAGCGCGTCACTCGCCGCCAAACTAAAGCCGATCCAGATGGCCAAGCCCAACACCACCGCCAGCGTGGCGCGGAGGTCCCATCTAAGTATCTGCAGGAGCCAATGCGGTTGAGTACTCACTCCCTAATTATACCCGATACCATCAGCTAAACCGCTACCGGGGCTTCTTCTCGCTTGCGCTCCAAGTCCCTAAACTGCATCCGACTGGCGTCGAAGAACAGCTCGATCTTGCCGGTCGGCCCGTTGCGATGTTTGGCCACCAAAATATCGGCCACATTTTTGCGCTCGGTCTTAGGATT
>CAYOXG010000011.1:2203-3684 GCA_964407885.1 uncultured Candidatus Saccharibacteria bacterium
GCGATAGACGAACATCACCACATCGGCGTCCTGCTCGATCGAGCCACTCTCGCGCAGATCCGACAGTTGCGGGATCTTCCGGTCGCGCTGTTCCACCGCCCGCGATAACTGCGAGATGGCGATGACCGGAATGTTCAGCTCCTTGGCCAGGGCCTTCAGCGACCGAGATATCTCTGACATCTCCTGCACCCGACTGCCCTCCCAGCGCATCCCGCCCTCCATCAGCTGGATGTGGTCGATGATCAGGATGTCCAGACCCTTCTCGGCTTTCAACCGGCGGGCCTTGGTTCGGATCTCCAGCACATTCACGAACGCGATGTCATCAATATAGATGGGCATCTCGGCTAATTTACCCATCGCTTCCGAGATGGCCGGGAAATCACGCTCGTTCAGATTGCCCGTCCGCATCCGCCACGAATCGATGTTGGCCGTCGAGGCCAACAGCCGCTCGGTCAGCTCTTCTTTGGACATCTCCAAACTAAAGATGCCCACACTGTAGTGGCCCTGCCCGGCCGTGTTGGCGGCGATGTTCAAGGCCAGCGAGGTCTTGCCCATGCTGGGACGGGCCGCCACGATAACCAGATTGGCGTTCTGCAGGCCAGCCAACAAATTATCCAAGTCCTTAAATCCGGTCGGGATGCCCCGGAGTTGCCCGCGATTCTCATACAGCGCGTCGATCCGTTCAAAGGTCCCGGTCAAAACCTCTTTGACCGGAATGAATGAGGTCTTTAAATGTTTGCGCGACACGTTGAACAGGGCCTGCTCGGCCTTATCCAACGTCTCATCCAACTTTTGATTATCGGCAAACGCCATTTCGCCGATAACGCTGGCCGCCGATATCAGCCGCCGCAGAGTCGCTTTATTAGCCACTATCTCGGCGTACTGCGCCGCATGGGCGGCGCTAGGGATTCCGGCGGTCAGAGCTGCCAGTTTGCTCGCCCCGCCGACGGTCTCCAGTTTGCCCTGCGTCGTTAAGGTATCGGTCACCGTCACTAAGTCGATCGGCCGACGGCTGTCGTACAGTTCACGCATGGCGCCGAACACCAGCCCGTGCCGTTCATCATAAAAGTCCTCCGGCCGCACCACGTCAATGACGTTAACCACGGTCTCTTTGTCCAACAGCATCGCTCCCAACAGCGACCGTTCGGCATCCAGATTTTGAGGAGGAGTTAGGTCGGCCATAAATACAATCTAACCAATAGCTAGGCTTTGCCGAATACTTGTAAAACTTCTTCCACGGCGACCTCGTTCTCCCGCTTTGGCGCCGGATCCACCGCACACTCCATTGTACAGTTAAACCCCAGCCGGCTCAGCGCCCCCACGACCGCCTGCCGGCTGGCGGGCTGATCGAGGATCTCCTTGTGGAAATTAGATCCGAAGGTGAGACGGAGTTTGCCATCGCGCTCATCGGCCTGAGCATGACTTAAAATGCCGGACAGGGTCGGATGGGTCGAGCGAACCAGATTAACCACCTGCGGCCA
>CAYOXG010000011.1:3784-6937 GCA_964407885.1 uncultured Candidatus Saccharibacteria bacterium
ACGGCCAGTATCTGCCGTGTCAGCGCTATCCACGCCGTGGCTAGTCGGTGGAGGTCATAACCGTCTTGATAGATCTGTCCGATCCGCGCCACTACCGTATGGATCTGGCCGCCTAGAGTTAGCTCCATCAGTTGATAGGCCGCGCTCCAATCCACCAACCCCAGCCAACTGGTCAACTGCTCTTTTGTTACCGTGGAACTGATCGCCGCCGCCTGTTCCAACAAAGACAAGGCGTCCCGCATCCCGCCGCCGCTCTCGCTGGCGATCGTCTCCGCCACCCCGCTCTCCAACTTGATCTTTTCTTGGCCGGCCACCGCAGTCAGCCATTTGGCGATGCCCTCTATACTCAAATATTTAAAATCAAATCGCTGACACCGCGAGATAATGGTCGGTGGCAATTTGTGCGGTTCGGTGGTGGCCAGCACAAACACCACATGCACCGGCGGCTCCTCCAATGTCTTCAACAGCGCGTTAAAGGCGCCCTTGGATAACATATGGGTCTCGTCTATCACGTACACTTTGAACTTGCCCATGCTCGGCGCCAAGTTGAGTTTATCGATCAGATCGCGGATGTTGTCCACGCCCGTATTGGAGGCGGCATCGATCTCGATCAGATCCAACATCTGGCCGCGGTCGAAGGCCACGCACATCGCGCACTTGCCGCACGGCTCGCCCAGTACACCTTTTTTATCGGTACTAACACTGCCCTCCGTAGCCTTGGCGAAGGAGGGGCCATTCTCTAAACAGTTGATCGCCCGTGCCAAGATCCGCGCCATCGAGGTTTTGCCCGTCCCCTTGGGTCCGGAAAACAAATAAGCGTGCCCAAAACTCCCCGCTTTAATTTGATTGCGTAGTGTCGTTCTGACATGCTCCTGCCCCACCACTTCAGTAAACGTCTGGGGTCGATATTTGCGATACCAAGCCAACTGCATAAAAACCTCCTGTTTACCCTCGGAGACCCTCCATAGCTTTATGCGAAGGAGGGCTGGAATTAAGCACTATCTATCATAGCACAGGCCTCCCAGCGAGCGGGTACAAAAAAGGCGGGCCCGAAGGCCCGCCCAGAAAATTCAAGAGCGAAAGAACAAACCCCCCCTAGACATCGACCCCAGCCGCAAGTACGGAGGCGGAGCAGGTAGAAGTTGTTACTCAATCAGATCGCCAACCGCATAAGCAAGGTCATGCGACACGACTATGACGTACCGGTTGAGTTTGGGGTCAAAGACCCCAACGGCACTAAACCGGTGCAATACCATGTGCGCGATGACCATGGCGACCGGCAGTGATGCCGGTCCATTGATCTTAATTACACCACCCCCAGCGAGCTCACCCGATACCTCCATCTCAGCCAGACGAACCGTAGCGTCTCGAACGATTTGGTCGTTCGAGGCAGGGCTACCAAAACCGATTCTGAGAATGTCACCCTCACGGGCAATGTTGTAGGTACTCATTTTCTCACCCTCCAAAGTTTCCCGCGGAGACCGCCGCCGGCCGGTTGAACCATATAGACCAGCGGCTAACTCAGAGAGTTCGCCGCTTTTATCGCCAGTTTTCAATGAACCAGCTTACACCTCGATTATACGCCTATTTTCACCTTTAGTCAAGTGAAAAGTGGCTCCCAGAGCCAATTCTCCCCCTCCCCCTGAAAACCGGCCCTTGGGAGGTTGGTCGTCCTGAATTGGGGCTAATGGCCTATTGAGCGCAGTTATTATACTACGTTGAGTTACCACGGCCGTTCCAACTCAACGTACTTTCCCCGGGCCGGGGCTCCCATATCCCCCATACAAGCTGCTATACCACCTGTCGTCCTTCGACCACATCCACATATAGACCTATCTCATACAGATTGGCCAGAAACTCAATTTCTTTGGCGCAGGGATATCTATGTCGCCAAATGCTCTGCTGGATTTTTTTGAACCCCAGCCCAGTCAGCTTTTCCCGGAAAATATCCCGCGCCGCCCGTTTCTTTTCAGGGATATCGAACATCACGAACCGATACAAATGATCCCATGGGTTTTGTTCGGGGATGACCATTTCATCGACCTGATATTCCAGCACTCTTTGTTGACCGGCCTTAGTCAGGTAAAGCTTAGTTTTGCCATTATGTTCACCGAAAGAGACCAAGCCGCTCTTATGCAGTCGTTCCAGCCGTCGTTTCAACTGGGTGCCATCCAAACTGCGATGATGATATTTCTTGGTGAATGTCTTCAACAACATACCTAGCCCCGGAGCCACCGCCACCAAAACCACCGCTCCACCAGCTAGGGCGATCGCCAATAAAATATCCCGTGCCAAATTCAGCCTTTCACCTCTGTTATCCCCCATATTTTCTATTCTATTATACTCCCCACTACGTTGAGTTACCACGGCCGTTTTTTCTCAACGTAGTTATCTTCTTACTTTTTTAGGATGCGCTGTGCCTCTTCGGGGTGAAGGTGAGAGCAGGCAGCTAGCCCGAGCCTGCGAGGGTCGGCTTTTGCCGACTGCCGTCGAGAGAGAAACACACCTCGTTCCTCTCTTGGGACAGTTACTTATAAAACACTTTCTTTCCGACTCGCAGGTCCACGTACTCTCTGGGCGGGGTATGAGCCATCTCCTGCAACACCCGGACCAGATTATTCAACTGCTCTTCGTAGCTTCCGGTGGTGTCCAAAATTATCCGCCAGCCCGCGCTGGTCTCCATCTCCACCTCAAAGGTGGTCTCCGGCACGGTGATGCGCTTGATGGTCAAATTCGTCTTGCGTGGCAGATTGGCCGCGAAACTGGTGACGAACTCGATGAACTCCGGGATGACGATGCGCTGGTTCAAACTTACCGGAATGTTTTTCAAGTCCTCGATAGTTAAGAGCGGATTCCCCTCCTCCGCTCGGTCATAGACCACCCCGTAGCGATTGACCAAAAACTTTTCCCCAGCCGTCTGCCACACCACCGCCATCTGCTGTTCCACTACCTCCACCGTTAAAGTGTCGGATATCAAATTCTTGTTGAACTTCACCCCTGCCACCTGTGGCAGGGACAACACCTTGCGCCGGGCTCTCCCCTCCCACCAAGTCAGCGCATGAACTTTGGTAAACCCATTTGGGAACAGTACGCTCTGAATGGCCGCCGGATCAGTCAGATGCGTCCCGGTGATCCTAAGTGTGTCCAATATAA
>CAYOXG010000011.1:6947-10287 GCA_964407885.1 uncultured Candidatus Saccharibacteria bacterium
CTAGCCCCAGTCCGACCCCCACCGCTAGCTTGTGCCACCACGGCACAGCCGGCCCCATACCCGGTAGCACCCGCCAGTGGCTAAGTTTCGCCCGGCTTAACTGCAGATGGGTCTTTTTCAAAAGCGCCGGTCGCATCCGGCGAGTGAGGCGCTGTTGACGATTAAACAACACCATCCGCGATGATGTCGGCCGTTTCCATCTTCTCAACCAGTTGGTCGCGAACCCCCGTTGTAGTTTCACCCCGTTAGAAACCTTTCATAAAAAATAATTCCAAAGGAATTCTTTTTTATTTGCTCAAGTGTTTGGTTCAACGTGATAATCATACTGTAACTGACAACGACAGGTCAGTGCCAACCACGACGGTTTCCAACAGGGTTCATCTCCCCTAATTATACTCGGTAAACTATACCGCCACTTGTGATTGACCCCGCATCCGGTCCAATAGCCGCCGGCCGAAGATGTTCGCTTGGCCCGCCCCCAAAGTCAGCAACACATCGCCGGGTTGGAGCACGCCCAAGAGAAAGTTCTCGACGGCGTCAAAATCTCCCAGATATTTGGCGTTGTTGGTCTGCCCATTGATAGCTACCACCAACTGCTCGCTGTTGACCGATTTTTTGTCGGCCTCCGTATCGCGCACCGCGTAGATCGGCGCCACGATCACCGTGTCCGCGTCACTAAAACTCTTGGCAAAGTCGTCCAAAAGCAACCGTGTCCGGCTGAACTGATGCGGGTGGAAGACCACCCAGAGTCGGCGCCGGCCAAAGTACTCTCTGGCCCCCTCCAGCATCGCTACTATCTCGGTCGGATGATGAGCGTAGTCGTCCACAAAGGTCACCCCATGGGTGGTACCGAGGATCTCGAACCGCCGCTGGATACTCTGGAAATCGTCCTGCAGTACGTGTTTAACCGTAGCGTCATCCACCCCGACCGCTCTGGCCGCCGCCCACGCCAGCACCGCGTCGCTGACGTTGTGCCGTCCCGGCACCTGCAGATGTAATCTTGTGCCGTTGACGGAAAAGTATAACCGGCCCTCCCGGAACTCCAGTCCTGTGGCCCGCACGTCGTTGCCCTCCCCCAAACCAGCCCAGATCACCTTGCGGTCCACCCGTCCCACCACCTCGCGCACGACCGCATCGTCGCCGTTAGCGATGATCACCCCACCCTTGGGCACGAGTTTGAGAAAATCGGTAAAAGCGTTCTTGATGTCCTCCAGATCGTGATAGTAGTCCAGGTGGTCAGCTTCGATATTGGTAACGACCGCAATCTTGGGACGAATATCCAAAAACGACCGGCCGTACTCGCAGGCCTCCACCACCATCAGCGGGCCGTGGCCCAAGATCACACTAGAGTGGGCTTCCTTTACCTCCGCGCCGATCAACGCCAGCGGATCGCGGCCGGCCGCCTGCAGCATCTGCGCCAGCATCGTCGTGGTGGTGGTTTTGCCGTGCGTCCCGGCCACGGCGATGCCGGTCTTACTCTGCATCACCTCGCCCACCGGCTCCAGTCGCCGGCGTACGGGAATGCCCAATTTATTAGCCGCCCGCAGTTCAGGGTTGGTCGCCGGAATGGCCGCCGAGTAGACGACCTCATCAATGTCTTTGGTAATGTGGATCGCGTCGTGGCCAACAAACGTTTCTATCCCCAAACACTTCAGATCGCGCCGCGCGTCAAAATCCGCCATATCCGAACCGGAAACTTTATGTCCGGCATCCACCAGTAATCGCGCCACCGCCTGCATCCCGATACCGCCGATCCCGATCAAAAAATATCTTTTTGCCTTCATATTCTTTCTATCTTAATTCCTTATCCTGAACTTTTCACTTACCTGCCCGTTCCGAAGTTCTGCCATACGGCAGAACGGAGGCGGGTCACTCGTCACCTATCACTTTTCCAACTCCGCCTGAACAATGTATCGCCTCAGCGCTGTCCCCACCGGATAGGATGTCTGTAAGGTGAGCAGTCGACGCCCACCCGTCGCTTGGTCCAGCCACTCCGTCGCTATCGGAGCCACCACCTGTTCGCTGATTACTTGATAGGTAAAACTCCGACCAGTCGAGTCGGACACCTGCACCGTATCACCTAATTCAATATTGGGCAACAGCGCAAACACGGTCTTGTAGTTACCCGACTTGCTGGGGAAATCGGACGAGTGGCCAAAGTAGAACGCGTTACCTGTCTGCCCGGGCTCCGCCGTGCCGGGGTAGTGAACCACGCCTTGGGCCAGTCCCGCCTGCATCGCCGCGGCGGCGGTATTTTCGATCTCCACTACCGGTGCGCTGATGCCCAGCGTTGTAATGGCGATGCGGTTAGGCGCAGAGATAGGCAACCCAACTGCGGCCGACCGGCGCAAAATATCTTTTTGCCACCACCAATTCACCTGCTTACTAAACCACTCGCCGTTGATCAACACAAACCCGCCCGCAAGGATGAGCAGCGTTATCACCAACTTTTGCCACCAACTTAATCGTTTAGTCGTCATACTGCGCGGTGTTCATCACCAAATCAGCCAGCGTCTGACTGGCCGATAGATTTATTTTACCAAGTTCCTCGAGATTACGGGAAAGACGGTCGCGCAGGGCCTCGTCGCCCATCACTTGTTCGATCAGCGCCAATAAGGTCGCTGATTTAAGATCGCGTTGGTCAATCGCTACCGCCGCGCCGCGCTCCACCAAGAACTTAGCGTTGCGATGTTGGTGCCCACCCGCCGAATGCGGCAGAGGGATGAGAATAGCGGGCTTGCGCAGGGCCTGCAACTCGAACACCATCGAACCGGCTCGCGCCACCACTGCGTCAGCGGCCTTAAGGGCCTGCTGGTAGAACTCCGCGTCAAAGCCGAACGGTCGATAGTACTCCTCCAAACCGGCGGGTAAACCCTCCCGGCGACGCTCCGCCTCGGTCAGCCCCATCGTCCCCGCCTGATGGATAACATTGTATCGATTGACCAACTCCGGCAGGATCTGCCAGATCGTTTCGTTGATAGCGGCCGCCCCCTGCGAACCGCCGGTCACTAGCAGGGTCAGCCGCCGATTCTTGAAAATCGGTCTGGCCTCGCCAGCGACCAGAGTTTTGGGCAGCGGCAGGCCGGTGTAGATAAACTTGGATCGATATTTGACCAGTCCCGGCTGATGTTTAAAATACTCTTCCACTGGGAACGCTACCGCAATCTTCGTAGCTAACGGAATGGCCAGCCGGTTAGCCAATCCCAGTCGACTGTCCGATTCGTGTACCACCACCGGGACACCTAGCCGCCGCGCCGCCAGCACCACTGGCAGCGACACGTACCCGCCTTTGGCGAACACCACGTCCGGACCAAACCCCCGAATGAGCTGGTTGGCTTGG
>CAYOXG010000012.1:0-6685 GCA_964407885.1 uncultured Candidatus Saccharibacteria bacterium
ATTAGTCCCTGCTTGGCCTGCTCACCTGTCACGAACTCAACTGTTCGCTTTAGGTCGTCGTAAATCTCCAAAAACTTAATTAAAGAATGGGCTTTTAGAAACTGGACCGTCTCTATCTGCCGCTTCTCGGCATCTTTCTTGTAATTATCCAAATCCGCCATCGCCCGCTTGGCCACATCCTCCCAATCAACCGACTTATCGGTTGATTGCTCCGAGTCCTGCCGAGGGACTTTCTTGTCGCCTGATTGTTTCTCTTTCTTATCCATTGCTCAATTAGCGAATTGCTGAATTGATGAATTATAAATCCTGACCAAGGATTTTTGCAATATACTCCACCGCCGGCAGGGTCTTGCCATAATGCATCCGCATTGGCCCGATTACCGAGATCACTTGCCGCCCGCCCGGCCCGAACTTGGTTACCACCATACTCGCTTTGCCCAGCACCACCTGCGGCCTATCCGTCGTCTGCTTCATCAACGCCTTAAAACTCTCCGCCGGATTTTCTAACATCTCCATAAAATCAGCGCCGAACTCCTCATCGCGAAACTCCGGCAACTGCGGCAGTTTAGACAACCCTGACATATACACCTGATTCGCTTCATCCATCAACAGGCCCACGCTGCCGGACAGTTCGGATAACATCCGCGCCGCCTCCTTGAACACCTCCTGCTGACGCAGGGACAATTCTTTGTGTTCTCGTAGCATCGTTTCGATGTAATCCTTGAACCCGGCCTCGGTCGGAATACGGCCAGCCGAGGTGTGCGGCTGGGCCAGCAAACCCGCTTCGGTCAGCTCAACCATATCGTTCCTGATAGTGGCGGAACTGACAGAGAACGACAACATCTCCACCACATGACCGGACCCAACTGGCTTAGAGTGCTTCACATACTCTTCCACTATCACCTTCAGCACCTGTTTTTGCCGCCAATCCAAACTCTTAACCATAGATATTCCCTAGATAGTTCCTCCAACAAAACTTTTGCAACTTTCAGATAACAAATCGCATCCTACACCCCGTTAGCACTCCTGTCAAGCAAGTGCCAATTCCGCCAAACAAGAAACTGCCCCGAACCGATCGGTTCGGGGCAGTTTGAGGCAACTAGCCATATATCTTGTATAGAGCTTCCGCCGTAAAACTCCACGCCCAGATAACCAGACAGATAGCCAGATAGACCCACCAAAGTCCAACACAGACAACCGGGAAAAGTGTACCTCCAATCCCCATCGCCAGAGCGATAACAAGCCAGAGTGCCATCTCTCCCCAATCCAGTTGATCATTCTCCGACATCAGCCAGTAAAACATCCCGATAACTATCGGAGATGTCAGAATGGCCCCCTTCCAGATCGCGGTGAGGGGTACCAAGTCGAAGAGAAACGCCGTGACTACGAGGATTGCACTCCCCGCAACGAACATAAGAATAATAATCCCACGCTCTACCCCGAACCCGGGGTCACTATCAGTTTCCTCGTATTCGTTCTGATCAAGTTGACGATCAAGATTATCTTTGACCGCTTGCTCACCATGACTGACCCCCAGACAGGTAGCTACGATCGCCGTCACGACCAGAAGAACTATTAGCACTACTGCCATCGGGTACACCTCCTAAAGATAAGGATCGAGATGCCCCCACCCTACCACAAAACCGCCCCTAGAGCAAGTTTCAGTCAATTTAACCAATCTGCACCAACCTACGCTAATCTCACCAATCTAAAGAAATCTTTTTGGTTAGATTGGAATAAATTGGATAGATTGATTAGATTATCGAAAAATTATTCCTCTACCCCAGAATTTTTCGGAACGCCTCCTGCGGTATTTCGACCTGTCCGACCATCTTCATTCGTTTCTTGCCCTTGGCCTGCTTGGCCAAGAGTTTATCTTTGCGTGTCCTATCCCCGCCATATAACTTCGCCAACACATCTTTGCGATACGGTGACAACTCTTCCCGCGCAATGATCTTGCCGCCGATAGCGGCTTGAACGACAATTTTAAATTCTGCTTGGGGATTAAGTCCTTTAGCTTCGCCGTCAGCTCCCGCCCCATCCGCTGGGCCTCGGGTTTGTGCACGATAACAGACAGGGTATCCACCGGCCGTTCATTGACTAAAATATCCACCCTCACCAGCTCCCCTACCCTGAATCCGATAAACTCGTACGCCATGGAGGCATATCCGGACGACACGCTTTTTAATTTGTCATAAAAATTCACCACTACACTGCTCAAGGGAATTTCGTAAGTCAGTAACACCCGCGCGGCATCCAGATACTGCACATTCTGCTGAACGGCGTACAGGTCCTGCACTAGCTGCATCACCCCACCCATGTATTTCACCGGCATCACTAAATCCAGTTTTAGCCACGGCTCGGCAATGGTCTTATAAAAATTGGCCGTCGGCAGTTCGGTGGGATTATGAATGATCTTGGTCTGACCGCTAGGCAGCACCACCTCATAACTCACACTCGGCGTAGTGGTAACCAAGTTCAAATTAAACTCCCGCTCCAGCCGCTCCTGCACGATGTCCATATGCAACAGCCCCAAGAAGCCACACCGAAAACCAAACCCCAACGCCGGTGAGTTCTCCGGCTTGAAGGTCAGCGCCGAATCATTTAGTTGCAACTTATCCAATGCCTCCCGCAATTGTGGGAAGTCAGCATTATCCACGGTAAAGATGCCGGCATAGACGAACGGCATCACCTGCTTGTAGCCGGGCAAGGCCTTAACATCGGCCTTTTCCAACGTGATGGTGTCCCCTACTCTAACACTTCGAACATCCTTTAAACCAGTCGCCAGATACCCGATCTCGCCGGTAGTTAAACGCGGGCGTTTGGTTAGCTTGGGCGCGAAAAATCCGGTCTCCAGCACCTCGGTGTGGGCCTTAGACGCCATCATCCGCACCCGCTCACCACCACTTACCTGCCCATCCATCACTCGAATGTAAGCCACCACACCCTTGAACGCGTCGAAATAAGAATCGAACACCAGCGCCCGCAGGGGTTTATTGGCGTCGCCCTTGGGAGCCGGAACTCGTTCGATAATGGCATCCAAAATTTCCGGCACACCCTCGCCGGTCTTGGCCGACACCTTTAAAATATCTGCGTCCGTCACCCCTAAAATTTTTTTCATCTCCTCCGCTACTCGCAGAGCGTCGGCCACCGGCAGATCGATCTTGTTGATAACCGGGATGATGGTCAGTCCCTGTTCTTGAGCCAAATGCAAGTTCGCCAGTGTTTGGGCCTCGATACCCTGACTGGCATCCACTACTAATAATGCCCCTTCAACCGCCGCGAGCGAACGGGACACCTCGTATGAAAAATCCACATGCCCGGGAGTATCAATTAAATTCAGAGTAAACTCTGAATTAATATCCAATTTACAACCTCCAATTTCTTTATGATTGGATATTGAAGATTGGACATTAGTACCGCGATAGCGGTACTTCATTCTGACTGGCTGCAATTTGATGGTTATCCCTCGCTCTCGCTCCAAGTCCATCGTATCCAAATACTGCGCCCGCATCTCGCGAGAAGAGATAGTGTTGGTCAACTCCAAAAGCCGATCTGCGAGAGTGCTTTTCCCGTGATTAATATGAGCAATCACGCAGAAATTCCTAATCTTATCCATAGTCCAATTGTACAGGAGAGGAAAGGCGGCCCATCAGGGCCGCCTTCGTGTCGTCTACCCAGAGGACATCGCCTCCTCTAGCTCGCCCGTGTTGGTGTTGACGACCCAGTACTTCCCACAGTTCCCGCACTGGTAGACGCCAACTTGGGCGCTGATCTTGCGCCGGTCGATGGCCGCCCCGCAGGTGCAGGCATCCGGGAAAGTGGCTATCTGCTGAACCAGCTCTAACGCCGGAGAGACATCTAGGACTCGAATACGGTCACCGAAGGTATACCGCAGATTGACTAGATTTTTGTGCCCGGCTTCGCACACCCATTCGGAGTCCCCGTCGTCATCATCACCGGTCAGACGAAATAATGGCTTACGACATTCTTTTCTCTGACAGAGAAAGAACAACAAAGTGGGTTTGAACCCATTCTCACCCACCTGCCTCACCTCCTTTGTAAAGGTATCTCCAGTGTACTATATTTCCAGCTCCCAGAGCAATAAACCACTTGACCCCGCACCAGATAAATCGGCTCCGCCTTGGCCGGCGGATCAGCGCTTTATTAGTGCGGGACAGGCGCCATCTAAAAACCAGCTGTAGGAGCGATAGATCTTGACACGGCGCCCATTTTGGAGTATATTTCAAAGCGATCCGCGGGGCTTCCTCCTTAGGTCTCATACTTCCTCCGAGAAGATTGAATCGCTGGGGATGGAGGCCCCCGGACACCACTTTGAAAATAGTTCTATTCTCTCGCCGCCAAACTCTGTTCCCGCGCAGGCGGGAATCCATTTAAGGAGAAAGCGAATGGAATGGAAAACAATCTTTTGGCCAGGGCCAGGGATCGAATCAGTGATCTTCTGGCTAATGCTTGCGGGTGTAAGTTTTGGCTTTATGGTTCTGGTTCGGGTGGTAATGATCATCGCCCGACCCGACCCCGACCTTGCCTCTCTCTTTACCCGCGCCGGTTTCGGTATCGCCCTGATGGGCCTCATCGAAGCCGGACTGATGTGGACCGGGCTTGCGCTTATGGATTCGGCCTACTGGCCGATCGTGGCGATCATTGCCTACACCCACATCTTTATATCCATTGGGGTCGCTTGGGGAGTTTGTTCCCTCATCCCCGGATTCTTCCGGATCCCCCAATGGGCAGAACGGCTGATAAGATTATCAGCCGACAAGTAAGTCGCCGCCGTCCCTCCAATTTAATGTTGGTCTGCGAGGATACACCTCAATGACTAGCTCCAAATTGGAGGGATTTTTTTATCTGAACTTAAATATCCTTTTTAGCGGCCTTAGCGCCGCGTCGGCCTCCGGTATCCGCATCAGTCGCGCTAACGCCAAGTAAGCCAGTACCGCCACTACGGCTGTGACCGCGGCCTGGGTGAACAGACCAGCTACCGTATGAGTCGTGACTATCCAGTTGACGACTCGTAGCATCACGTAACCCACCCCCGCCATCAGCCCGGCCGAGATACCGACCTGCGTCGTCAGCCAACCGGTCTGCTTCCACGGCAGACCCTTAAGCCGCTTATGCAAAAATCCCAGCAATAGACCCACATTGACCAGCGCGGCGATGGAGAGCGCCGCGGCCAGCCCCACCACATGCAGATATGGAATCAGTAGCCAAGCGGCAACCACATTGACGACTAGCGCCGCCAGACCGGTCAACAGCGGCGTACGAGTGTCTTGTAGTGCGTAAAACGATCGGGCCAGCAACGGGACGAGAGCGTTTCCGATCATCCCAAAGGTAAAGAAGGCCAGCACCGAAATGGTGAACCGGGTGTCCTCCCAACCGAACTCCCCCGCCCCCAACACCAACCGGACGATCTGAGCCCGCAACAGCCAGTACAGCACCATGGTCGGCACGATCAGAAAGATGACCTGTCGCATAGTCGTCACCACATCATTCTTGAATTCATCCAGTTTTTGCAAACTGTATTTTTCAGCCAGTGTCGGAAAGATGGCCACCGCGAACGAGATGCCAAAGATACTGATGGGCAAACTCTGCAAGTTGTCCGCCAGATTCAGGACAGCCACACTGCCCACCGCCAACAGCGAGGCGATCACCGTATTGACCACTCCGTTTAACTGCGATACGGCGATGCCCAAAGTCCGCGGCAACATCAACAGGGCGATGCGTTTTAGGGCCGGGTGCCTAAGATCTATGTGCAGCCGGTAGCGGTAGCCGAACGCGAACACGCCCGGCAACTGGATCAACATATGCAAGAACGCGCCCAGCACCACCCCATAGGCCAGCCCGATGTAACCAAAACGCGGCACCAGATAGATCACCCCCAAAACGATCCCAAGATTGTAGAGGATCGGCGCGATCGCATAAGCCAAAAAATTCTTGAACGAGTTGAGTATCCCGCCGGCCAGATTGCTGACGCCAAAGAATAACGGCGAGAGGAGCATCACCCGCATCAGCGTGATAACAATATCCTTTTTCTCGTCACCGAACCCCGGCGCGATCAGATGCACCAACGCCGGAGCGAACACCGCCGCCAACAATAAAATCGCGGCCAGTATCACCACGCCAAAGTTGACCAGTGAATTAACTATCCCCCACGCCTCGTTGCGGTTACTGCCGTTTTTGTGCAGATACTCGGTGAAAATAGGAATAAAGGCGCTGGACAGCGCTCCCAATATCAACAGATTAAAAATTAAATCGGGAATCTTGAACGCGGCGAAATAAGCATCCAGTACGTCCCCTGCCCCGAAATGCGAGGCCAGCGTCCGGTCGCGCAGTAGACCGAACAACCGACTGACCAAAGAGGCGACGGCCAGTACTGCCGTCGCCTCCCACACGCTCGATCTCCGCGTTAATAATTTCTGGATCATATATCAACGATCTAGGTGGAGTGGGGAGCAGGCGGCTAGTCCAAGCGCCCACGCGAGGATCGGCTTTTGCCGACCGCCGATGAGGGGAGAACACACCTCGTGCTCCCCTCATAACTTATGCAAAGAACGCTTCAAACTCTTCACGCGACAAGGTCTCTTTCTGCATCAGCTCCGCCGCGATGGCTTTTAGCTCTTTCAGATACTCCCTTAGCACCTTTTCCGCCTTGCGGTCGGCCTCA
>CAYOXG010000012.1:6695-9028 GCA_964407885.1 uncultured Candidatus Saccharibacteria bacterium
ATCGATGATGGCCGCCACCTCTTCATCGATCACCGCCGCTATTTTGTCGCTGTAGTTGCGATCTTCGTGGATCTCACGGCCCAGAAAGATCATCTCCTCCCGCCGGCCGAAAGTCACCGGCCCCAGCCGCTCACTCATTCCGAACCGAGTTACCATCTCCCGGGCCAGTTCGGTGGCGTGCTGGAGATCGTTAGCAGCACCCGTGGTTATCTCCTTGAAAACTATCTTCTCCGCCGCCCGGCCGCCCAACATATGCGCCAGCTCATCCATAAACTGGGACCGGGAGTGCAGATGCTTGTCCCGCTCCGGCATACTCCAGGTGTAGCCCAGCGCCATCCCCCGGCTGACAATCGAGATCTTGTGCACCGGATCAGTATGCGGCAAAATGTGCGCCACCACTGCGTGTCCGGCCTCGTGGTAGGCAGTGATCTCCTTTTCCTGTTCCGATAAGATCTTATTCCTGCGTTCCGGACCCAGCAATACCTTCTCGACGGCTTCATCCAGTTCTTTTCTGCCGATAACCTTTTGATTCCGCCGCGCCGCCAGGATCGCTGCCTCGTTGACCAGATTCTGCAAGTCAGCACCGGAGAACCCGGGCGTATACGACGCGACCTGATGAAGATCGACCGTAGAATCCAACGGTTTATTTTTAGTATGAACTTGCAAAATGGCCTCACGATCCTTGATGTCCGGCCGCTCCAGCATCACCCGCCGATCAAACCGACCGGGGCGAAGCAGAGCCGGGTCTAACACATCCGGTCGATTGGTCGCCGCGATAACGATCACATTGGTATCGGTCTCGAACCCGTCCATCTCCACCAAAATTTGGTTCAGGGTCTGTTCCCGCTCGTCGTGTCCGCCGCCCAAGCCCGCGCCGCGCTGGCGGCCGACCGCGTCAATCTCGTCAATAAATACGATCGCCGGCGCGTTGCGCTTGGCCTTGGTAAACAGGTCGCGCACCCGCGAAGCCCCTACCCCCACGAACATCTCGACGAACTCGCTCCCGGAAATATTAAAAAATGGCACGCCGGCCTCGCCCGCCACCGCCTTGGCCAACAGGGTTTTGCCGGTACCGGGCGGACCCACCAGCAACACGCCCTTGGGAATGCGCGCACCCAAACTGATAAATTTACTTGGGTATTTAAGAAATTCGACCACCTCCACCAACTCCTGCTTGGCCTCAAAGGAGCCGGCCACATCCTTAAAGGTGGTGCGGTTTTTGGTCCCGACCTGAAGCCGGGCCCGAGATTTGCCAAAAGACAACGCTTGGTTGCCTGACCCCTGCGCTTGACGGAACATAAACCATAGAAAACCTAATATCAACAAGAACGGCAGAAACGACGACAGTAGACCGAGCCAGACCGCGCCGGCTTGGTCGTCCAGTACTTCTATCTCAACCCGGCTGATGTCAATCCCGCTATCTTTCAGCGGCACTCCGCTCTCTTTGCGCGCCGTAAACTGTTTACCGTCGGTCGTAATGACGGTGATCTCATCACCCTTCACCTCGAGTTTGTCGACCTTACCGATCTCTATCAGCCGCGCCACGTCTGACACAGGAATGGCCTGCGGAGCCGTCTCGCTATAGCCGAATAAGCTGTACAGCAAGGCCACCACCACCAGAATGGCTAGGGCGTACCCCACCGTGCGCGAGAGATTAAATTTCATACTACTCCTGACTAATCGTTATCGTATCACGGCTCCTAGTCGCCACCAATTTACCGGGCAGCCGCTTGGTCCCCGAGTTGGCAGGCCCCACAACCAACTTCATTACTTCTCGAAAATGCGCTCCCGTCAGCTGATACGCGGACCCGGCCACCTTGATCATCGCCGCCTTGATCACCTCGACCTGCATCAGCGGCAACAGCTCAACCAGCTTCGAGATGGAGATATTCACCTTACCAGACACCTCCCGACCGATTAAGCCGAGAGTGCGGTACGCCAATTCGGTCAACACAATGTCGGCCTGTCGAAATAACTGGCTATTTTTCAGCAGTAGCTCATCCAACTGGGGATTATAGGTCCGCAGAACCGGCAATAGTTTGTGTCTAACCCGATTGCGGGTGAACCGAGTCAGAGCATTAGTCGCGTCGATTACAAAAGGCACCTTGTGTTTTTTGGCATAGCCCAAAAGCTCATTTTTAGACACCACCAACCACGGCCGAATGATGTCGCCGGAGACCAGCCGCATCCCGCCCAGCCCCCGCACTCCACTCCCCCGCAAAAAATTCAAGACGATGGTTTCAACCTGATCGTCCGCATTGTGCGCCGTTACGATCCAACGCGCTTTGGAGGTGCCGGCGATGCTACGCAAAGCGCGGTAGCGCAGTTCGCGC